>DHLT01000179.1:0-18963 GCA_002405405.1 Ignavibacteria bacterium UBA4661
TCGAGGGCAGAATTTTGCCGACTCAGCACATCATTGGTGCGCATGATCGCTTCGTTGAAATGCTGGATTTCGATAGCCTGCTCCTCCATGCGGTCAGCACGCTCGCGAAGCTCGACGGCTTGCTCTTGCAAGACATTGGTTTGCTCCTTTGATCGCTGAAAGAGTGCATCAATGTATGCTATGGTTGGTCGTAAAATTATACCGGCAACACCAAAAACAGACCCAACCATCAACACAACAAGACCGCCAATAATCATAATGTTCATTTGCAATGATGACGATAGATTATCATCCAACATAAAGACAAGATGGTTTTGTCGAGCAAAGTATGCCTCTTGCTTGCTTGCTTACCAGTTCTTCGAGTGATCGATCAAGGATGGAAAAATCACGCTGATGACTCGCTAGAGCGTACTCCATGCGAACAATATTGCGCCGTACCAAATCAACAAATGCGATAAATACCGGTTGAAGGGTATCGAGTTCTCGATCGATTTCCGAAGAATGTCGACCCCACCACGGCTCATTTCTTAATCCATCAATGTTAAGCGAAGAATCCCCTTTCAAGAGTGCTTGATGACTTTCTTCGAATATGGCAAGATACGTTCTTGCGTTGAGCACATACTCACCAATATCGCTTGTGTCTCGATGCAGTGCAGAATTCGATAGCGCAATATTCTTAGTGATTTTTTCTGACAGGGCACGCTGTCGTCCTGCGATGTTAATACGCCGAGCATAGTTAGAGAGTTGATACATGATGAGTGAGGCAATAACCCCGCACAACGCCGCCACAAGAATAAGCACCACGCCGGCAATCTTGCTCATGCGAATCAATCGCTCCTTCGGTGTTTCTCTTGTTTGCTTGGTTTCGATATTACCTGCAAGAATATGATGACGGTGTTCAGCCATAGAGTATCTTTTATGCGTCAGTCAGTGAAAATCTCTCAGGTAGGAAGGAGTACTCGGTGTGTGCACCAAACAACTGACGAAGATACGCAAACAAATTGTACAAATTTTAGACTGCAAAAAAATATGAAACGATTATAACAATAGTGGTTTATTCTCTTTAACAAGGGCATAGGGCTTTGGCATAAAGCTTTCATTAGTTTTAGTGATTGGTTCAGCCGTCCTGCTTAGTTATCTTGCAGAGTACGTACACCTCGCGCATATCCACACTGTGTTTCACCAAGCTGTTATCAGCTTTTTTCATCATATTTTTTGATTTATCATGAGCCGTTTTTCTCCTTCTTGTTGTGCGAATCTTTTTGGTCGCACAATGCTTTCGATACTCTGCCTTTGGCTCATTGCCGGAAGTACTTTTGCCCAAATTGGTTCCTATCGGTACTCGATTGGCTCCAACTCCGCACGGAGCTATCAGTCGCTCGCGAGTCCTACAATTATTGCCTCCGGCGCCGGTATGGACGATCAGTTTTATCCTAATCAGCAAATCGGTTTTTCTTTTGTATGCGACAACCAAGTCTATACATCGTTTGCCGTCAGCCCGAATGGGTATCTTATTTTGGGGGTTGCTCCGGCAAGTGCGACAAGTACAACCAACCCTATGTCTCATGATATTGCCGCGCCGCAGACGGTCATCTCTGCATTAGGATATGACTTGCGGGGACGCGATAATTCTCGGATTGTTTCACAAGTGCTTGGTTCATCACCGAATCGAACATTTGTTATTCAATGGCAGAATATGGGTATTGTCAATGGTTCAATTCTGAGCGATACCGTAAGTGCGCAAATCATATTGGAAGAGCAATCGCGCACAGTCTCTATCAGCTACGGAGCACTTCGCTTAGCAGAGGGCAGTAGCTATGATATTGTTGTTGGTTTGAATTCTTATCCTTCTGTGTTTGTAGGCAGTCAAGCCTCTGTCTTGAGTGTTGATGCGCCTGCCGCGTCGCTTGCAAATCCATGGGGCAGTGCAACTGCCAACACAAACAACAATAGCACAGCTCGCTTGAGCTTTGGTCGCGCGGAAGATAATTCTTTACTTCAAGGTACACCGCGCGATGGTGTAAGCTATGTCTTTGAAGCACAATCCAATATTGGTGTTGCTGCTTTCACAGGTATTGCTGATGGTGGTACTCTCCGTATTCCTTCGATCTTGTCATGGACTCCGGTTGCAGGCGCATCAAGCTATGAGCTGATATTTCGTCCTGCTAATTCCGGTGGTTTCAGGCAAAATGCTACGCTCCCGCAATTAGATCTTACACCCGGTAATCGCCAAGCTGCATGGATTATTGATCAACTTTCGCAGGGTCAAGGACCATGGACAATCTCGTTGCAAGCAATCGTGAATAATGGCACCAACGAAGCACGTGGACCCAGCTCCAATCTTCAGCAAATTACCGTTTTCCGTACGCCCGAACTTGCCGGTATTTCGGCTCGCTCTGTCGAACTTGGCAGTACATCACGCCTGACGGCACAGTTCCGATTTACATCGATCACTACGCCACCAACCGCTTCGCTCGTACACACTTACAATACTTCCGCACCGGCAATTCCCCTGACAGCAATTCAGGTGGTCAGTGCACAGTCTATCAGCTTTTCTGCCGCTATTCCGGCAAATGCCATAACCGGCACATACAATCTTGTGTTATCAGGTACAACAACATCAACATTTCCCGCCGTATTAAATGTTCTTCCGGCTCTTCCTCCGGGCAATCGCACAGGTATTGTTACTGCTGAAATTCCTTTTCGTCCACGCGTACATGGATGGAATTTTGCAAACTCCGGCGCAGATGTTTGGCCTGAAATTTATTTCAATCGTTATGACTATACCAATACTCGCTATCCTGCCGATGTACGCGCATTAAATCCGAAATCATCAGACTTTCCGGCTTGGGATGATTTTGTCGTCAGCTATCAACTCGGTACACGACAAAGTCCTTTCGTTGGTTCCGGCACTTCAACACCAACACAAGAAGCTCTCAATCAGTGGAAAACAAGTAAAAAAGCATGGGGTGGCTCCTGCGCCGGCTTTGCGATTTCAGCACTGATGGCATACAATGGCGATTATCGTTTTACAAGCGATCTCTTTACTACTCCGAATACTGACCAGTGGAAAACATTGATTCATCGTCAGCAAATTTCGCAATCATACCCGACATTCATCGGCTCAGCCCAAGATGACCCCAACAAGACAGTTCAAAAAATTATCGAGTTGTGGCAACTTCCCCGCGGGAAACATCCTTGGGTAGGCATTTACCAAATCGAGAATGGTCAAATCAAAGGTGGACATGCGTTGGTGCCATATCGGATTGTTACACGCACCGGCGACAACAATGAGATTTTTGATGATGTGTTTGTCTATGACATGAATTACCCGGGTGATACCACCCAACGTGTAACCGTGAATCGTACTCGCAATACTTGGTCGTATAATGGTTTCCTGAATGCTGATGATATTGCCGCCGGAGCGGCGAACCCATGGGGCGGTACATTCGGCTTTAATCCTATTTTCAGTGCGGATGCTGCGGTGCCAATTCCGTTGAATCCTTCTACCTCATTCTCGCGCGCTCAACTTGCCCAAGCAGCGACCCAAGACCAAGAGCAGGTCGAGGTGTTTTTTGAAGATGACGAAGACGATGCTAACGAAGCAGCCATGAAAGCAGGAGTTATCAGCCAAGTCAAACAAAATCTGACGCCAACTGTTACGATCGTCAATGCCGATAATCGTACTGTGTCGAATCGTGGCGATGATATGCTCCGCCCAAGTTTACCCGGTGCTGCAGTTAATCTTCCGATTGCCACCGGTGCCAATGTAGATGTGGCGGGTATGAGCTTGCCTAAACAAGGCACCAATTCCATGCGTTTACGCTTTACACCATCGCGTCGCCAAAGTAATAACTTTACCGGTGGCTATCTAGGTCGCTTTGGTGCATTTTTGCAGTGGAGTTCAACCGTGACAACCGCTTCTCAAGATGTAGATATCAATTACCCGAATAACTCGATGCGCCTGATTGCTAATGCTGCGGGTTCAAACTACATCGCGACATTATCGAAAACCGATCCGACTGATTCGGTATGGATGAATATCATTACTGTTCAAAACTTTGCTATGACCGCACGCGACTCTATGGACATTCGTTTGGTCAATGACGGTAATTCGATTGTGATTACCAACTACGGCGGTGCAAAACAGTATGATTTGGCGTTGGAGCGATATGACACAACATCATTTAGTCGCATCCGTATCGGTGCGCGTGAATCGCAAACGATTGCCATCGCTGATTGGAATACGATCAATCGTTGTCAAGTCATGGTACGTGTTGATCGCGGCATTAAAGGCAAAACGGATTCCGTCTTCTTCTTGCGCCGTGTCGGTACAGTTTCCTCCGTTCAGCCGGGAAATGCCGCCGATGTCTTTTCAATGCAGGTCTATCCTAATCCTGTGCGTGATGTTGCTTCGGTGGGCTATTACCTGCCAAGTTCAGCCGCTGTGCGCGCTGAAATTGTCAATGTTCTTGGAAATGTTGTCTATAGTGTTCCCGAACAACGTCAAGCAGGCGGCAAACAAACACTCTCTGTCCCCGTAGAACGTTTTACTGCCGGTATGTACTATGTTCGACTCATGATTAACAATGGTATTTCGACCTTTACTGCAAGCAGAGCATTACAAGTCATTCGATAATTGATATCGGAACACGTTGTAACAATTCTGTGCAATAAGAACCACACCTGATTATACTGCTTGTACAATGGGTGTGGTTCTTTATTATGTATTATGCGAATAGTCACGACAATTTTTCATCATGTTTCAAAAAGATCTATGACCATAACCCAACGATTATTTTTGCGTGTTGCAGGTACACTGCATGTCTTTGCAGTATTCGGTTGTATTGTCCTTACGCCGCTCTTCTTGCGTGCGCAAACGCTCAATCCAGGAGAAATTATCCCGCAGTCGGGCGATGTGGTTCGCCTTATTTTCGGCAATGCAGGATTCACGCAAATGCTACCAATCATTGCGCGTGCTAATGCTAATGCTCCTTGGGATTTCCGCGATCTGCGCGCACGTCCTGCCGATACGCTCATTCGTACCTATGGGGCTGTACCTGATTCCCTTCGTGCGACATTTCCCTCGGCAAACCTGCTACAAACAACCGTTTATCGCACTTCGACTAATGCATCACTCTTGCAAGACCTTGTGTTGATGCGTACCGGTACGGATTCCGTTGCCTTCTTGGGCGTTCGCACACTCATTGCCGGACAACCGCTTATTTACCCGTACACAAATCCTGAAACGCGCCTGCGCTTGCCACTGTCGGCAGGAACAACGTACACACGCATCCTCGCGGCACGTGTTTCGGCAAATTTTACCCTGAATGGCATTACTCTTCCGGTGTCGGTTCAGCGCGTGGGAACATTACGCACAACTGCTGAAGCCGGTGGTACACTCACACTTCCGGCGTCCGATGGCACGGTCCGTGCAATCAGTTCCGTACTTCGCGTACGCACAACATTGAATCTCACTGACAGCGTGTCCTTTACGGGTATTCCTGTTCCTGCTACACCCTTACCCGTGAATGATACGACGATCGCCTTTTACGCATCAAGTTCGCGGTATCCACTGGCAGAAGTGAATTATGGTAATCAAACGGTGATTAACGAGAGCAATCCGATTTCTCTGCCGCCGAATATCATTTCGTATCGAACATTCCTTTATAACAATGCTCTGCCTGCCGGCACAAGTGCGCTGGCGAATTCGGCACTGCGCTCTGTGCTCAACCCGACACTTGTTCCTAATCCTGCTGATCGCTCACACACAGAATTGCGCTTGAATGTGACGACTGCCCAGCGCATAACGATTGGCGTTTTCGATATGATGGGGCATGAAGTCTTTCATGCAGGAACGATGGAGTTTGGCATCGGCGATCATGTGGTACAATTACCCACCGAACACTTAACGGCAGGGCTGTATGTGGTGCGTGCGCAAGTGGGCAGTACTATGATTGGATCAATGCTTGTAGTGCGGTAGGATGTACCTTTTTGATATCAACAAACAACACCCTCGATGACCATAGAGTTTGTCGAGGGTGCTGTGTTTTTTGTAGCTTGCAACAAGCAAGATGATATGACATCAAATCACTCTAAATCTATACACATAGTTATGAGTACCATGAAATTCCCTGACGATTTTCTCAACACCATTATCTGTGGAGATAGTTTGTCTGTTATGCAACAAATGCCTGACAACTGCGTGGATCTAATCGTAACCTCTCCTCCTTATAATTTAAAAAATTCAACCGGCAATGGAATGAAAAATGGTAATGGCGGTAAATGGGCTGGTGCCGCTCTTGTGAATGGATATAGCCATCATGATGATAATATGCCTCATGATGAGTATGCAGAATGGCAATACAAATGTCTCAAAGAAATGTTTCGACTGATAAAAAACGATGGGGCTATTTTTTACAATCACAAGTGGAGAGTACAAGGTGGTCTCATTCAGGATCGCATGGACATCATCAGAGATATACCTGTACGGCAGGTTATCATTTGGCGGAGGAAAGGTGGTATCAATTTCAATCCCGGATATTTTTTACCGACATACGAGGTGATTTATTTAATTCCCAAACCGGATTTCAAACTTGTTCCGAAAGCAAATGCTCATGGTGATGTTTGGGAGTTCACGCAAGAAATGAATAATGACCATCCCGCACCATTTCCGGTGGCTCTCATTGATAGAATCATTTCATCTACACACGCACAAATCATCATGGATCCGTTCTCCGGTAGTGGAACAACTGCTGTCGTAGCATCAGGGCTTGGAAGAAATTTCATTGGAATTGAACTTTCTCCTGAGTACTGTGAAAAATCGAAAGAGAGAATCGAGCGCAATAAAAAACATAGCGAGATCGCCAAACTCTACCCAGCAACTCTTTTTCAGGGTATTGCATGAAGACCTATACTAAACAAAGTTTGATTGACGAACTCAAGAAAATTGCATCTAAAGGTTGGATTGAAAATAGACGGCGTGGCAATGATGGAGGCATTGGTAATACGCTTGAAGACTTGCTTGGTATCGTCGAAAACAATCTACCGCTTCCCAATGCAGCAGAGTGGGAATTGAAGTCTCAACGATTAAAGACCACTGCTCTCACGACTCTTAAGCATACAGAGCCGTCGCCTATCGGTATGAAACTTGTTTCAAAAATTCTTCTTCCCAACTATGGATGGAAACATCAAAACACTTCAGGAAATCATCCTGAAAATGAAATGAGTTTTCGCCAAACTATTCATGGATTGAAGCGGAGTGATCGCGGGTTCATGGTTCAGATTGATCGAACAGAAAGGAAAGTTCTCATTTCATTTGACCACACAAAAGTTTCTGATCGTCATGCGTCTTGGCTCGAAACGGTCAAATCCAATATCGGGTTAGGTGAACTTAACCCTCAGCCATACTGGGGTTTTGATGATTTATCGAATCTCATCGGAGCAAAACTTCACAATTGCTTTTACGTGCAAGCTCAAGTCAAAAGAATAAAAGGCGTTGAGTTCTATCACTATTGCAAAGCAATGATGCTTGAAAAATTCAATTTCGATGGCTTTCTTAAAGCTCTCGAAGAAGGAAATGCTCTCGTTGATTTTGATGCTCGCACACACCATAATCATGGGACTAAGTTTCGCATGAGAAAAAACTGCCTACCCCAACTGTATGAGAAAGCAACAATAATCATTGATGATTAACTTACTCTACAGCCGCTCTTCGCGCTCCACACTACCATCAAGTAAGTGGATAATCCGTGAGCCATACTGTGCATTCTGTTCAGAGTGGGTTACCTGAATAATGGTTGTGCCTTGCTTGTGGAGTGCTTGAAAGGTCTCCATGATTTCACGTCCCTGTGCAGAATTAAGATTACCCGTTGGCTCATCAGCAAGAATAACCGCAGGTTGAATAATCAATGCCCGTGCAATGCCCACTAATTGCTGTTGCCCGCCCGACAGTTGATGTGGGAAAAGATCTTTTTTTGCCACGATATGAAAACGATCCAACATATCAGCAACACGGCTTTTACGCTCAGAGCTACTGACTTTTTGATACAGAAGCGGTGCCTCGATGTTTTCTTCGACGGTGAGTTCGTCAATCAAATGATAGCTCTGAAACACAAACCCGATATGGTGCTTGTGCAGATCACTGCGCCTACGCTCATTGAGCGTATGCACGGCTGTACCATCAAAGATATACTCCCCTTCGGATGGCTCGTCGAGCATACCAAGAATATGCAGGAGCGTGGATTTTCCCGAACCTGACGGACCCATGATCGAGACAAATTCTCCTTTGGCAATATCGAGTGTGATATTGCGGAGAACCCATGTCCGCATACCTGCTGTTTTCGGCACAGCATAATACTTTTCGAGACGATTGGTATGGATGAGCGATGACATAAGTAGAGAGGGAAAAATGTGAAAAAAATTTGCCTATTGCTTTACTCACTACGCAGTGTATCCGCAGGATTCGCTGAAATCGTTTTCATCGCTTGCAGGGCTATCGTCAATAATGCTACCGCTATCGCCATACAGCCCACACCCACAAATACCATCGGTTGGAGCGTGATGCGATAATTGTAGTCCCGCAACCAGTGCTCCATGCCATACCATGCTATTGGCACAGCTACTACGATTGCTATGCCCACCAACACTAAAAAGTCTCTGGAAAGCAAGAGCAGGATATTCGCTTTTGTTGCGCCTAGTATCTTGCGAATGCTGATCTCTTTGGTTTTGCGCTCTACGGTAAATGCTGTCAAGCCAAGCAAACCCAAACATGCCACCACCAGCGTCATCGTGCCAAGAACATTCACAATGTCTGCCATGATGCGTTCGTTTTGATATAGAACATTCAACTTTTCATTCATGAAGGAAATCGAGAAGGATGTGTTGGGAGCTAATTGGCGGACCGTGCGATAAAGTTGATCGACACTTTCAAAGGTCGTATTAGGTGACAATCTCATCATGGCAAAGTTAAAGTTACCGGCTCTTCCCCGCATGACGGCAAGCGGCTTGATCGTCTCTTTCATCGATTGAAAATGAAAATCGGCAACAACACCTATCACCGTTGCTCCAGCTACTTTTTTACCCAAGGGATTATCCCATTGCTTTTGGCGAACCAATGCCTCATTAACAAGACATGATGCGCTATCGGCAGGGGTATTGGCGAACCAACGCCCTTCGATAAGACCAACATTCATCGTTGCGCCGAAATTGTTATCGGTCAGCACAGTAAAGAACTCATCCGACATGTTGGGGTTTTCAGCATTGGGTGTGAGTAGCATACCAACATCACCCATCAATGTTGCATCGCTCAAACTGATATTCTGTACACCGGCAACTTGCTGTAGAGCATTGCGCAAGACATCGGGTTTCTCGCGCAAAAATGAATCGGTGAAATCCATATACACCACTTGGTCTTTTTCAAAGCCCAAACTCTTATTTTTCATGTATGATAATTGCTCTTGCATGACCGTCATGCTAATCATCAATGCTATTGAAGCGGTGAATTGCACGACGACGAGCGTTTTACGAAGCCATGCATTTTCTCGGCTCTGCGTACCATGCCCTCGTAAAATGTGAGCTGTGCTGAATCGTGAAATGTACAATGCAGGATATACACCACAGAGCGTACTGATAAGAACAATGCTCGCACCAACTACCATACACCCTTTTAACGAGAAAAGTTGGTACAAATGCAGTGTAATGTTCAATCGTGTGTTAATCATTGGCAAGCACAGTTCTGTTAGAACACCTGCACCAATAAAAGCAATCACCACCAGCAAACATGTTTCGGTAAAAAATTGTGCGACCAAGTGTCGGCGATACGCACCTAGTACTTTGCGGACACCCATTTCTTGGGCGCGCGTGAGTGCGCGGGCTGTTTGCAAATTGATGTAATTGATACATGCCACACCAAGCATAATCAGTGCTAAACCAATGACAACAACGATGCGAACAAGTACTCTATTACCCTGCTGTAAGCGTTTCCACCATGATGCTATCTCTATGGTTGGTTCATCATGCTGCCCCACCCGAATATACTCATCGGTAAAAGGACGTGTACCGACTTTAGTATCTTTTGCCCCTTGCACACTAACCCCATGTTCAGCAACATAGCGTGTGAGTGCTTGTTCACTTGCGCGAATGTCAGCAGTAGTTTTTCCTTGTCGCAGCAAACCATACATCGTCATATAATGATCGGTATTGTTTGGTTCCATCGGCAGTAATATGCCAAACCGCAAAGAAGAATTACTCGGCACATTTTCAGCAATGGCACTCACGATATAATCACGCGCCACACTGTCGAAACGTGCTTTAATACGGAGTGTTTTACCGAGAGCCGATTCTTCTGCACCAAAGTATTTTTCTGCGATGTCTTGCGTTAAGACAACCTTGTTCGGCGCATTAAGACATGTTGCTCGGTCGCCCTGCAGCAGTACAAATTGAAACCCCTGTAAAAAATTTGCTGAAACGACTTTGGCATCTTGTTCAACGCTCTGCACCTTCGCAGTAAATACTTGTACCTTAAAGACATCACGAACAAGATACAGACTCTCGAATGTTTCTTTTGCAAGACTTTCTATCTCCCGTAATGATACTCGTGGCTCTACCAATGACATGCTGATCGTCATCGTATTCATGCGAGCTGTTTTGGAAAAAACATGCAGGCGATCAGCATCGGGGAGAAACTGATCATAGGTTATTTCGTGATGCACATATAACCCCACAATGATACAGGACGCCAAACCAACGAGGAGCCCAATAGTATTCAGTCCGGCATACAGTCGTTGGCGCAGAAGCGAGCGTATTGCAGTTTTGACATAGGTATGAATCAGCATGACATCTCAAGAAAAACTATGGGTAAAGTTGTTCATTTGCACACGGATTTGTTCTGTTTCTTTTTTTGTGAATGCTTATGATTACGCTCGAAAAAGCAACACTTATAGGTACAAATGCACCGAAATCGCATCAACGCATTGTAGCATCATTGATCTCACTTGTACTACATGCTTTTGCTACGCTCACTCATTACTTGACCATCAAAGAGTTGCACGGTACGGCTTGCGTACTCGGCAAATTCCGGTGTGTGCGTTACCATGACAATCGTTGTGCCTTCGTTATTGAGTTGGGTAAGCAAACTCATGACCTCTTTACCATTTTTGGAATCCAAGTTCCCTGTCGGCTCATCGGCAAGAATCAGTTCGGGTTTGCCGACAATTGCCCGCGCTACGGCGGCACGCTGCTGCTGACCGCCTGACAGCTGTTGCGGAAAGTGATTTTTGCGGTGCATCATATTCATTGCTTCGAGAACCTCTTCAACGCGCTTTTTGCGGTCACTCGCTGCCATTTTCATATAGACGAGCGGCAATTCCACATTTTCAAAGACAGTCAATTCATCAATCAGATTAAAACTCTGAAAGACAAAACCGATGTGCTGTTTACGGATATCCGCACGCTGGCGTTCGGTGTATTTTGACACTTCTTTGTCAAAAAAATGATACTCACCACTATCGGGATTGTCGAGTAAGCCAATGATATTGAGCAGAGTAGATTTACCACAGCCCGATGGACCCATGATAGCAACAAATTCGCCTCGCTGGATGCCGAAACTCACACCATTGAGTGCGGTGGTTTCGACTTCTTCAGTGCGATAAAGCTTGCGGAGATTATTGAATTGGAGCATAGCGGTAGAGAAAAAAAATGTAGAAAAATTGATTGGTTGCGTTGTTGTATTTCCTGTTTTCTATGAAGTCTATTTCTTCAAAATCAGTCGTTGCATCGTATTGAAATTTTCATAACTCGATGTAATCACGCGGTCGCCCTCCTGCAAACCCTCCAGCACTTCGAGTGCCTGCGGATTTTGTCTGCCGAGCCGCACCGGAACGCGATATGCTTCGGTACCTGCGGGATTCAACTTAAACACCCACTGTCCGCCGGTGGACTGATAAAAACTGCCTCGATCAACCAGCATAGTACGTTCGGCACGCCCAAGCTCTAAGCGGATTTGTAGGGTTTGTCCGCGGCGAATATCGGTAGGCTGTTCGCCATCGAAGAGCATATCCACTTCAAAACGACCATTACGGACTTCGGCATAGACTTTGGAAATCGTCAGCGTGTATTGTTTGCCGGCGATTTCACACTGCCCGCGCAATCCAAGATCCACGCGACTGATATAGTATTCATCAACCGGAATACGCACCCGATAGCGATCCGTAATATCAATTTGCCCGAGCCGTGTACCGGTCGTTTTGTGTTCGCCAATTTCTGCATTGAGTGCCGTGAGCATGCCTGAAATCGGTGCTTTCACGGTCATATTTTCTAGATTTTGTTTTACAATCGAGAGATTCGATTCCAAGCGGTCTGCCGAGCGTTCGAGCTGAGCAATCTGTGCGGTGCGGAGCACCGAATCATTGCGCACAGCATCCAGTGTAAGGTCGTAGCGTTGTTTGATGAGTTCGTAATCATCCTGAGCACGTTTGTATTCTTCTTGAGAAATATGTCCGTTTTGAATGAGTTTATCGTTTTGCGACAGTGTCCGTTCAGCACGGCGCAATTGATTTTGTAAATCAATCAATTGATTTTTCATTGAAATGCGCGTTTGAGCAGAATTCACGCGGCTGTTTTGCAGATTATTGACTTGTTCAAAGAGTTGCGCTTCACGATTGACAGCATCCAAAATCATATTGGCATTACGAAGTTGCAGGAGTGGTTGCCCCTCATGAACGAATGTTCCTGCCTCAACGAAAATTTTCTCGACGCGCCCCGTTTCAATGGCATCAAGAAAAATGGTACGAATCGGTTGTACCGTACCTGTAACGGGGATAAATTCCAGAAAATCATCTTTGCGGACAGTCGAAACAGATAGCGTTGCCTGCTCGACATTCATCGACAATCGACTATCGGCAAAGACAATCAGGTACAATGCTAGCCCCGTTACGCATACTGCCCCTGCCAGCATCGCAATGCGGCGTAGTGTCCAGATTTTTTTTTCGAGAACGCGATCCATGATATTTCAGCAAAATGAAATGAATATCTCTGTGTCTGCGAAGTATTGCCAAAATTATGTGCCAAATGACAGCGTACTGATTTTCAAACAGAAAACGCTGATTTTTCATCAAAATCAACAAATCCTTATCGAGAAATAAAAAAAGTGTTCGATTATGAACACTTTTTTAATCTATCATTGTTCGATTGCGAACAGTGAAAATTTTTCTACATTTCTATGGGTCTTGCTCTTTTATTCATTCTATTCTCACGGTCAAGATATTTTCCGAAAGAATTATCCTTTTTCTTTCTGTTATTTCTTGAAGCCAACTCTCATGCACAACTTTTAGCTGGGGGTGCAAGGTGCATGCGTTCTTTTCATATTCCCCCCATTTATGAAACTTTTTTTTCATCACTGATCCGATTTCGCTCAGCACCAAAGCCCATAAACATACCACTTAGCGCAAACCACCACCATGATTGTGCAATCGCTATATGCACACTTGGACCATTGTGAAATATTGACGCTACAATACCAAAAAAGACACCGAAAAGAGCACCATATATTGCACCCAACGTGCTTGCTTTACTTAGACGAAGAAAAATGTGTAGAGTCATTGCACTGACAAATGAATAATTGTTGACCGAAAAGACTGCAAAGCAAAAGGGAAATATGTTCAACAAACTTGCATACAACAATGTTTGTTTTCATCATATTTCCCTTATCAAGAAATGGATTGAAGTATGATGCTTCAATAAGCAAATAGAGGAGAGATTAAGGAAGCTCTCACTTATGTGTGAGAAGCTTTTGCCGTACCATCAAGCGACCATCCCTCGTTTTCAGATTTGATGCGGGCAATATTATAAATGAGCACACCATACCCCGCTTTTGCCAACACGTCGCAGATGGTATAACCAACTTGCACTGCTACTTCTGCACCTGCGCCCGTGAACCCAACAAATGGTGCCATGTACGCAATAGGATAAAAACCCCATGTTGCTAAAAGAAGAAGACGCATATTACGGAAGAGCACTTGAGCTTCCGGTGGATGCGCCGCAATTGTATCACCAAGTTCTTTGAAAAGAACATAAAGAATATACACAAATGGTACTGTGCTAATAGCTCCCCACATTGCACGTGTTGCAATATCCCCTGCCGCTGCAACCTCACCCGGATAGCCGGTTGCAATCATAAGTGCCGCCGCCAACGACAACTTCGTCAGCATGCTTCCACTTTTGCTTTTAGGAAGACTCATAACAAGAACAAGTTCTACCAACAGCAGTGGCACTGTCAAAAGCCAATCCACATAGCGATATGCATCGTTAAATGGCTTACCGCTGAATACGTACATTGTGCCTTGCGCCACATATGCACCTTCCCAACTCCCCATGATGCGGAAGTAATGATATCCTGCGATACCGACTACCAAAGCGGACACCATCATCGAGATACGATACTTCGGTGCGATGCGTGATTGCGCAATCACGAAAAACACAAAAGCGGCAAACATTGTAGCAACGCTAAACGAGAAAGCGTTAAACACGAGAGAATACTGATTGGGGTGCAAAGAAGGCATTACCTTCCCCACCGCCGCTACCGCTCCCATCGCTGCACTTGGTACTTCTGCTAGGACCATACAAGCTCCATGAAAAATATTGTGAAAAAGAACAGATGTCTCAGCTGAGACAAGTGACACAAACACTTAACTCAAACTCCGAGCAAAATGTTAAACTTCATACTATTTCAATTAGTTCCAATATTTACTATTATTTCCTGTTTGACTTGCATTAATTTTCTTCCTACCAAACACAGACTATTCAATTATTATATAGTTTTTTTTCGAACTTTATCAACATTAATATTGACTAAATCACAAGAAATTAATTTTTCCAACCAGCTATTTCTTGTCGAAAGATTTGCAAAAAATTTATAAAAATCCAAGATTTTATGCACCTTTGCGGTTATGCAACACTCCTGATGCCCTCTCTTTCATACAATTACGTGGCAACCATACAGAATAATAGCTGGCAAAGGAGGAATCTCTTACACTTTATACAGAAAAAATTGTGGCAGAAAACTCTATGAAACAGAGTAAAGTAATCTATGACCTTGCCCTCATCGGTGCCGGAGGTGCGGGTATGTGTCTTTTGCATGCTCTTTTTCAAACGGGTTATCTCGAGAATCATTCAGTTGTGATCATCGAACCGGACAGCAAAACCACGAATGATCGTACATGGTGTTTTTGGGCACAAAAAGAAGAAAAAGCCGTTCAAGAATTTCAATCGCTTTGCTCGAATGTGTGGCACTACGCTCATGTCGAGGGCATCCACACATCGCTTGCACCATATTCGTATTACCACATGAGAAGCCATGACCTTTATGGATTTGTTCGAGCAGAACTTGAACATCTCTCGAATGTTTCGTGGCATGTGGGGTACGCAGATATTCTCAAACAATCGCACGATCACGTTGTAATCTCCACGTACCACACAAAGGAAAAAAGTACTGATACCGATACTGTTTTTCGCGCAGGTATCGTATTCGATAGCCGCATTGCTCCTTCGCTATCAACGACACATCAACCATATAGCACGCTCAACACCATGTTGTGGCAATCGTTTTATGGTGTGCGTTTGCGGGGCTGTACTCTTTCGCACGATGAAACACGTTTGATGGACTTTTCTGTCGAGCAGAACGGTTTCACTCAATTCATGTATGTTCTGCCCACGTCCAATGGCGAAGCACTGATAGAACTCACACGCTTTGGTACAGAGATTTTAACAGAAGACTATGCGCGTCCGCTGATCATGAAGTGGATCACACACCACAAGACGATTGCTACCGATCTTGCAGACATTGACATTGTAGAAACTGAACAAGCGCATATTCCGATGAGTGTTGTGTTTAACCAGCCCGAACCGATGTATCCTCCGGGCGCAACGATTATACCGATTGGCACAGCCGCCGGAGCCATGAAAAGCACCACAGGATATGCGTTCAAGAGCATGGTGTCTCATGCTTTTGCACTTGCTGAGGTACTCACAACCGATAAGCATCGACAGAGACAATTACCAACGCCCTATCACA
This sequence comes from Ignavibacteria bacterium UBA4661, assembly GCA_002405405.1. GTDB lineage: Bacteria > Bacteroidota > Ignavibacteria > Kapaibacteriales > UBA4661 > UBA4661. Next base: position 16,070 of record DHLT01000179.1, read on the forward strand.
AACGGCGTTTTCATTTTTATGATGTACTCTTGATTCATATTCTTACGGTACGAGGATATGAGGGCAAAAAGATTTTCAAGCAACTCTTTCGACGCGTACCGATTGCTCATATTTTTCGATTTTTGGATGAGAAAAGTTCTCTTCTGCAAGATATTCCTCTCCTATTGTCTCTGCCGATAATACCTTTTCTGCGTGCGCTGTGGGAGGTAACGCTTACCCATATTCGCATGGCAAGGCAATCGCGGTCGTGATACTCTCATCGTGGTGCGCTCCCCCATCGACTACGACTACCGCGCTGTGAGTATCAGACTCCTGAAGCGTATTTTTCCTGTGTTTTCCATCAATGTTGAGATTCGTACTATGCGCTCGGCTGTCATATCACATTTCGCACATAGTCCGCAGGGTGCGGTTTCTGTCGTCATTGGCATTGTATGCGTAGCGGTATGGCTTGTCAGCCCGCACCATGCCTTGATGCTTGGCGAATGGTTTCTTGTGCTGGGGCTCATTTTTCCGGGTATTCCTCATGGCGCATTGGATCATGCACTCACTCCGCATGGCATGATGCGTGGCAAAGCATTGACACTCTTTGTGCTACGATACTTATTCATTGCGCTTGCTATCATTGCTGTGTGGATCATGCTACCACTCTTGATGTTTGTCGTTTTTCTCTTGTATTCAGCATGGCATTTTGGCGAAACGGATATGCAAGAATGGCATGTACAGTCGCCCTTACAAACTCTGCTCTATGGCATTGCACTGCTTGGTGGAATTATTGGAACACATGCACACGAATTTTTCGGCTACACCACTCTGCTTCATGTGCCCATGAGTTCGGTGTCCACAGAAAGTGCCCTCCGCATGGTTGGTATCGTCTGCACTCTATGTCTCATAGGGTATGCTGTTGTGATCCCACAACCACAAAGAATATCCTACATTCTGACTGTTGCTGTTGTGTTGATTGGTACTTTTCTTCCTCTCGTCCTTGCCTTCGCGCTCTATTTTATTGGCATTCACAGTATTCGTGCGTGGACACATTTGCGACAGCGTCTTTCTCTATCGCAGAGACAAGCACTACAAAAGGCACTACCGCTTTCGCTTGGTGCGTACCTGTTTTTTCTTGCTCTTGTAGCAGTAAAAGAGTGGAGAATACTCGACCTGCCTTTTGATGATCTGATTTCAGGCATCGTCATTTTTTTAGCGGCAATCAGCGCGCCACATATATGGTACATGCACAGCTTTTACCGACATAGAGTTGTCGCATAGAATACCGCTTCATAAAGAAGTTCGCTGGTTGTCATTTCTTAGTCGATCATGTTTTATCAACTCCACTATGTGCCTCCGGTGGAGTTTTGTCGGACTGCATATTCTCGAACCATTCGGGGGGGAATTCATAGTCTGCTTCTGTCGAGTTTTTGCCGAACTGCGCATTGGGCTGGAAATTCTTCGACCATTCAGGGAAAAACTCACTGTTGATGCCCATCGGGTTTTCCTTAATCTGCCCCATGGAAAACGGATCGCTATTCACATCGAATACACCGAATAATTGTGATTCGTTGGCAAAAGAAGCACCAAACATATTCTCCCAGCTCGTACCACCGCCTGCATTGTCTGCATTGTTTTTTGCCGAAGTATCCTTTGCTCCTTTCGTTGCGGTGCGTTGCCTCACATACGCATCCACTACGAACAGATTGTCGTTGCCGACACGTTTGGTTTTAGCAAGTATCTCCGTCATGGCGGCTTCTTGTTGTACTTGCTCCAATACGAACCACTGCAAAAAGACTTCGGTTGCGTAGTCATTATGATTTCGAGCAGTGGCAAACACTTCATGGCACAAAGCAGATACACTTTGTTCATGCTCCAAAGCAAATTGCAACGCATGAGCAGGCGACTGCCATGTGTTAGCAGGAGGAGTAATCGGAGTCAAATCGCGCCGAGCATTCCGATAACCAATGAAATCATAGAGCTTCATAGCATGAAGTCGTTTCTCTTCTGCTTTCGAGCGCATCCACGCTGAAAATCCGCGCAATTCCGCTGTGTCGAAATACGCTGACATTGCCAAATACACATACCACGAAGAGAATTCCTTGTTGAGCTGTGTATTCAACGCGGTGAGAACATTGTTTTCCATGATGACGACTCCTTCCAATGAAAATGAACATGTTGTGTGATATTGCTGTGATTTCTTTGATGTATTGACATCGTCTTTTTGCAAGACAATTCTTCCATAATAGCTACAACGCCGTTGTTCTGCCGCCATCGAGTGCTATACTTGTTCCTGTGATATAACTTGCCATGGGCGATGCCAGAAATGCCGCTAAATAGCCTGCCTCCATCGGTTCGCCGAATCTTCCGGCAGGAATCGTTGCCAACATATCATGTCGCACTGCTTCTATTGTTTGCCCTTGTCGTGCGGCAATACTTTCCGTAAGAGATGTTAGTCTGCCTGTGGCGATATAACCGGGTAAGATATTATTGACGGTAATACCAAATGCAGCAACTTCCATCGCAAGTGTTTTTGCCCAACTTGCCATCGCACCCCGTGTTGTATTCGATACACCAAGATTGGGAATCGGCTGTTTGACGGAGGTAGAAATCACATTGATAATTCGTCCGTATTGCTCAGCTTTCATGGCGGGAAGAAGCAATTGCACCAGTGTATGACTTACCAGCAAATGCTGGGAGATGGTATCCACAAACTGTTCTGTGGTTGCCTCGGCAAGAGCACCGGGTTTTGGTCCACCGGTATTATTCACGAGAAGATGAATAGGTTTTTCCTCATGGCTTTGCTGGTATGCTTCTACCGCAGATCGTACAGCTGAAACATCGGAAAAATCTGCCTGCACCATTGCATGAGCTTGTCCATCCGGACGGTGTAAATCCTCCAATACAGCACT
>DHLT01000179.1:19086-20684 GCA_002405405.1 Ignavibacteria bacterium UBA4661
GACGGGGTAAATCCTCCAATACAGCACTAAGATCGGAAGCATTTCGCGCCATGAGAATGACCGTGGCTCCGGCAGAGGCAAACACCGTTGCAATTGCTTTGCCCATGCCTTGTGTACTACCACAGACCAATGCCGTTTTACCGGCAAGCGAAAGAGGGATCATTGATATGCCTTTTTGAAATGATAAGACAACATTGTAGAGGATAAATCTGTACAGTATAAACTTCCCATGCTCTTTATACTGTTCGCGCCTTAAAATCTTCGCGAACAGGTGTAAACACATCAAGTACAAAGCAATCAGTGAGTGCCGTACCTGAATGCAAAACATTCGAGGGGATTACCGCCACATCACCCAAACGATAGGTGTGCGATTCCCCACCAATCGTCATAGCAAGCTCGCCGGAAATAACGGTCGTAACCTGCTCATGGGGGTGCGAATGCTCGGGTAGTGTTTTGCCTGCTTCAATACGTACATACGCAAGAGTTGCACCTGCTGTATGCACAAAGCGCGCATGAAAACCATCAAACAGCACATGCTCGGGAGTGTCGGAAAGCGTGATCGTTGCCATACTGAGAACAAAAAGATTTAGAAAACAACTCTCTGCAAGCAATGGACAATGTGTATTTTGTGGCAGAGTATTGCAGTGAATGTACAAGAGTACTGCAATCAAATTACAACCAAATTCGGGCTTCTGCGTATCACACCGAAGACATAATCTCTCAAAAAACTTCCGTTTGCTCTTTTCTTCTGTTTTGCCATGAAAACCGGTTCCGTTCTGATCATCGACGACAATCACGATGTCTTACTTTCGTTACGTTTGCTTCTCAAACACCACTATGCTTCGGTACATACCGAACATGACCCCACGCGCGTAGCGAGTATTCTCAAGCAGACTCCTTATGATGTTGTGATCATGGATATGAATTTTACTGCCAATGTCATGAGTGGTGAAGAAGGTATTGCCTTGCTGAAACATATACTTGCTATTGACCCCGACATGGTCGTCATAGCCATGACAGCATATGGTGATGTCAATATCGCAGTACGTGCGATCAAAGAAGGCGCAGTCGATTTTGTCTTGAAACCATGGGATAATGACAAACTGTTGGCGACGGTCTCTTCTGCCATGCAACTCCGCGAAAGCCGAAAAGAAGTTGCGAAAAAACAAACAGAAGTTGATACACTCAAAATGCGTCAAAAAGCACTTGCACTCCCCCTACAACCCATTCAATTTTTGTGGAAGTCGCCCGCTATGGCGCAGATCGACCACATTATCGAGCGCGTAGCACCAACCGATGCGAATGTGTTAATTCTCGGCGAAAATGGCACCGGCAAAGAAGTGCTTGCCCGCGAACTGCACAGACGCTCGCACCGTAACTCGGAAGTCTTCGTATCGGTCGATATGGGTGCGATTCCTGCAACGCTCTTTGAAAGCGAACTCTTTGGTCATGTGAAGGGAGCCTTTACCGATGCTAAAGATCATCGCGCCGGAAAATTTGAAGCGGCACAAGGTGGCACACTATTCCTTGATGAAATCGGTAATCATCCACTTGCCTTGCAGCCCTAACTCCTAGCCGCCCTGCAACAACGAAGCATA
>DHLT01000059.1:0-1297 GCA_002405405.1 Ignavibacteria bacterium UBA4661
AAGCGATGGGCGCATCACAGACATTTCTTCGCCGAGGGGATTGACCAAGCGAATGGGTTCATCAGTAAAAAAGTTCGCTGAAGTTGGATCAGAGAGTTCTTGTGATAAACATTCTAAAAAGCCATTGGCAGTCAAATATGCCGTTGCACGATCGATCAAATGCGGCGGTGCAAGTTCTTTGGGGAGAGCAGACATTTCCAAGCTGGCATGTGACGATACTGCCGGCGGAATATTATCGTAATGGTACAAACGAGCAATTTCTTCGATTAAATCGAACTCTAGTGCAATATCCACACGCCATGTCGGAGCAAGGAATGTTACACTTTCGTCTGTGCGAGATTGTACCGTAAAGCCCAAACGCGTGAGCAACTGTACCATAATGTCATCAGCAATATCAACACCGATAATGGTGCGTGCTTTCGCAAAACGAAGCGTAACAAGAGCAGGTTCTACCGATGTTGGATAGACATCAATGCGTCCGGGAGCAATTTCGCCGCCGGCGACTTGTTGAATTAACTGCGCCGCACGATCAGCAGAGAAAATGACCGAACCCATATCAACACCACGTTCAAAGCGGTAGGAAGCATCGCTTTGAATACCAAGTGCTTTTGCGGTTTTGCGGATATTGGAGGGGGCAAAATATGCTGTTTCGATAAAGACATTTGTTGTGGTATTGCTGATTTCACTATTCATACCACCCATCACGCCTGCCACAGCAACATTGCGTTTGTCATCGGCAATCATCAGCATCGTAGAAGTTAACGAACGCTCTTTACCATCGAGGGTGGTAAATTTTTCACCATCCTGTGCCGTACGAACATGAATGGCACGACCCTGTAAGGTGTCCATATCAAACGCATGAATGGGCTTGCCACATTCAAGCATGACGAAGTTCGTAATATCCACGACATTGTTGATGGAGCGCAGTCCTGCCGCTTGCATACGAGCTTTCAGCCATGCAGGAGATTCACCGACGGTAACGCCCCGTACTACCCGACCAACAAAGCGATGGCACAATGCAGGATCATGAATGGTAACAGACATTTCATCGGCAGTTGATGTACCTGCTTCGCTGAAATCAAGAGCAGGGAGATGCAATGGAATATCGAAATATGCCGAAAGTTCACGGGCAATGCCGATATGGCTTAAGCAGTCAGCACGATTGGGGGTAATGCCAATGGTGAAAATAACATCATTCATGCCCATGAATTCTGCAAAGGGTATGCCGAGCGGTGTATCTTCAGGAAGCACCCAAATACCCGAACTATCCTCGCCTACAGCAAGCTCTGACTGACTA
>DHLT01000059.1:1435-6695 GCA_002405405.1 Ignavibacteria bacterium UBA4661
ACAAGCTCTGACTGACTACAAATCATCCCATTCGATTCCACGCCACGAATTTTTCGTTTGCCAATAGCAAAGCCACCATTGGGAACAATGGCTCCTTCTGTTGCCACAACAACTTTCTGCCCTGCTGAGACATTGGGTGCACCACAGATAATGGTTCGCGATGTTATACCATCAAGCGTTACTTGGCACACCGACAGCTTGTCGGCATCGGGGTGCTTTTCGCGATGCTGTACAAAACCGATAAAAAAGTTTTTATACTTGAGCGCGGGCTGTTCGATACCCTCGACTTCCAAGCCAAGCATAGTCAGGATAGGTTCTAATTGTGCGGGTTCGGCAAGAATAGCTTCGGGGAGCGTGATATAAGTTGTAAGCCAGTTGAGAGAAAGATTCATAGAAGATGAGAGAACAGATAACGAAAGGATATATAACACAAGAAGAACGCGAAAATACGGTTTTTGACGGTGGTACATTCACGACAATGTGATTGTTAGTATTGTCTGTCATATTGCCCGTCATTACGAGCGTAGCGAAGTAATCTGCACGATGCGGTTTTCAATTGCAGACAGGGCAGTAGTATTACGGATCAAGCCCGCAATGACGATAGCACAACAACGTAAAGCGTAGGGGCGAATCGCATTCGCCCGCAGGTATTGCACGTCATTGCGAGCGCAGCGCGGCAATCCCAGTGTTTGGTTGTACCTAAAACCCGTTCGCTGAGCTTATCGAAGCATGGAATGTCTCTACGGTCTGCGGTCAAATACCTTCTCCACACCAACACTTGTTATGTAATAAGTATAAAACCACTATCTTGTCAAAATAAATTATATACTATCAAAAAATATGCTGATCAACCCAAATTGCTTTGAATCTTTTTCACACAACAATGTCAGAAGAATACCATGCACAACGCTACAACCCGCAAGATTCAAACCTCACCCCCGTTCGCTTTGCTCACGTTCCCTCTCCGCTTCGGCAAGTGGTACGTTGAGCTTGTCGAAACGCTCAGCATACCGCTTCGAGGAGAGGGATGTCCGAAGGACAGGCGTCGCATTGAGCTTGTCGAAATGGTGAGGTTTACACAGGACAGGGCGAGGTTCACAACACGCGCCGCGCTCCTCCTCTGCACTCTGCTTCTGTCACTCCTCATGCCACATCGCACGTATGCTCAACCAACCAATGGCATGGCGGCAACGAGCGTTCTTGGTCAGCCCAATTTTACGAATACAACTATTGCTCGTGCTCAAGGTTTGGCTTCGCCGTATGGTATTGCCATTGATAATGCAAATGGAAAGATCTATGTTGCTGATCCGGGCAATAATCGAGTCCTGCGGTATTCAAGGGCGCAAGCATTGACGACAGCGGGTACTCCAGAAGCCGTTTTTGGGCAGACAAACTTTATATCTAATGCGTCGAATTCTGGCGGTGTTTCGGGAAGCACAATGAATTCTCCTATTGGTATTGCCGTTGATTCTTCCGGCAATCTCTATGTCTCTGATTATAACAATCATCGCGTATTACGTTTCAATAGTGCCCACACCGCAAATTCGGGTGCTACTGCATCAGCTGTCTTTGGTCAAGCCAATATGAATTCTAATGACGAAAATCGTGGGGGTGGAGTAACTCCTTCTCAAAGTTCACTCAGATATCCTTTTGGGATTGCGATTGACCGTTTGGATAATCTGTACATTGTCGATCAAAGCAATAATAGAGTTCTACGCTTTGCTAATGCATCAACAGCAGGTAATGGACCAAATGCATCAGCTGTCTTTGGTCAATCAACATTTAGTACAAATACTCCTTTTACTACTGCAACTGGTCTAGATATGCCCAAGGGTGTAACTATTGATGCTTCTTTCAATTTGTATGTCGCACAGCAGAATAATAATAGGGTAGTGCGCTATGCAAATGCTCATACGGCTTCGAATGGTTCATCTGCCAGTGCAGTATTCGGACAACCGAACGAAACTTCGTTTACTGCTAATAATGGTGGTAGGTCGGCAAGTAGAATGAGTGTCCCAATTGGCGTTGCTGTGGATATTGCGGGGAATCTCTTCGTAGCGGAGCAGGGTAATCACCGCGTGATGCGATTTGCAAATGCCTCGACGGCAACGACAGGCGCGGCGGCAAATCTCGTGTATGGTCAGCCCGATTTTACATCGGCTCCGACTGCTGGTGTCTCTAATATGTATAATCCACAACTTATAGCTGTAGACCCCTTGGGCAATCTGTATGTCGGGGATTATGGAGCTAATCGTATTCTGATTTTTGCGAATGGAACAAGTGCCACAATGAATAATCCCACCCCTTCTTCTGTCCTTGGGCAAGGAAATTTGAATAGTGGAACCGCAAATGCATCTTTTGAAGGTGCTCTCAATACTCCTACTTCTATAGCGGTCGATAATACCACAGGGAAAATATTTGTTGCAGAAACAGGTAATAACAGAGTAGTACGCTACAGCAGTGTCCAAGCATTGTTAACTGGTGGCACACCTGAAGCGGTATTAGGGCAATCGGTATCCTCTGGCGCAGGCACTGCTAATCAAGGTATGGGTGCATTTAATAACGGTGCATATACTCCTTCAGCAAGTTCAATGTCGAGTCCAAACTCCATTGTACTCGATAATGCAGGCAATCTTTATGTTGCTGATGCGAGCAACAATCGTGTTCTCCGCTTTGCCAATGCCCTGACAGCTTCGACGGGTGCATCGGCAAGTGCTGTTTTTGGTCAAGCAGGGTTTACCACTAATGGAACGGGCACATCGTTGAGTAGTATGAATCTTCCCTATGGGGTCACAGTTGATGCCTCAGGGAATCTTTATATCGCTGATGCCGGTAATAATCGTGTCTTGCGGATCAATAATGCGGCAAGTGCATCGAACGGTGTATCGGCAACGGAAATAGGGTCAGGATTTAATAGTCCATATGATGTGGCAATCGATGCTTCTAACAACCTCTATATTGTGGACTATAATAACAATCAAGTGGTTCGGCTACCCAATGCTCATACAGCAAATACAGCTACTGCGACTACAGCATCTTTGGGTGGTCCTTCAGCCGGTCCGTCGGCGGCATCAGCGACTGTGACCAATTATCCAACCGGTGTTGCAGTTGATAGCCAAGGCAATTTATATGTAGCCGATCAGAATTATCATCGGGTATTGCGATATTCGAATGCGGCAACAATTGCCTCCGGTACTCCTGCCGACCTTGTGTTGGGGCAAGCTAATTTTACATCCGGTGATGCCAATAGGGGAGGTAGTGCGGCAAATAATTCATTAAGTTCTCCTGCCGATGTTACCATAGATGCCTCAGGTAACATGTTTGTTGCGGATAACCAAAACAACCGTGTCCTGCGCTTTGTTGGATTTGGTAGTGCGAGTACCTCCGCCACAGCAAGCCCAACATCGGTGAACTTTGGCACCAACTTTACGGGCGGTCTAACAACCACACAAACAATTACGCTGTCGATAGCCAATGTCAATGCCAATGACAGCTTTACTTATACGCTGGGTGGCAATACAACTGGTATCACACTGAGTGAAAATGGCTTTACAACGACTGCGAATACAAATCCTTTCAACCGCACCTTTACGCTGACACTGAACCCCGCAGTGGTGAATACCGTGAGTGGTTTCTTGTACATCCGCAGTGCAGGTGTAAGCACAACACTGGCGACTATCACACTTGGCGGTCAAGTGCGCGATGTAACCTCGCTGACCGTATCAGCAACGAGCGTGAATCATGGCACAGTGAATATCAATGCGACAAGCACACAAACAATACGCTTGACGATTAACAATGCGATAGCAGGTGAGCGATTCACGTACAGTAGCAATAGTGCGGACTTCACGCTTGGTAGTAACACGAGCTTTACGACAAGTGCTACCAGTACCCAATTCACAACAACTGTAACGATCAGTTTTGCACCAACAACCATCGGTGCGAAGACAGGGAATTTGACGATCAGCACCGCAAGCAATGTGAGCAATCCAACAGTGGTTGCGCTCAGCGGCACCGCCGTGAGTACGTCCATGACGGTATCGGCAAGTAGTATGAACTTTGGTACGATCAATACAAGCAACACTAGCACGCAAACGATTGTCTTGACACTTAGCAATGTGCAAGCAGGCGAGCGATTCACCTACGCGAGCAATAGCGCAGACTTCGCGCTGGGTACGAATCTTGGTTTTACGACAACGGCAAGTAGTACACAGTTCACGACAACAATAACCGTGAGCTTTGCACCGACTACGATTGGCGCAAAGACGGGTAATCTGACGATCAGCACTGCAAACAGTGTCAATGCTACAATCATTGCTATGAGCGGTACAGCGGTGAGTACCTCGCTGACGGTATCAGCGGTGAGTTTGAACTTTGGTGCAGTTGGTACGAATGCCACAGCAAGCACACAGACGATAACGCTGACGATCAACAATGCGCAAGCTGGTGAGCGATTCACGTATTCAACCACCGGCACAAACGCAAGTGATTTCTTGCTGAATGGGAATCTCGGTTTTACAACAACCGCCAGCAGTACACAGTTTAGCACAACGATTACGGTGGGCTTTGTTGCAAGCAATGTGGGTAATCGCACAGGTAACTTGGTCATCAGCACCGCAAGCAGTGTGAACACCACGACTATACCACTTGCAGGGATCGGGTTGAATAGCACTTCTGCTACACCAAGCCCGGCAGTCGTGAGTTTCGGAACAAACTTCACGGGCGGAGGAACAACCACACAAACAGTGGTACTCACGATGGTAAATGTCAGTGCGAATGATGTTTTCACGTACTCGCTTGGTGGAAATACAACAGGCATTACGATGAATACCACGGGCTTTACAACGACAGCCAATGCCAGTCAATTCAGCACAACGATAACGCTCACGCTGAATCCTGCTACGGTGAATGTCATCAATGGCGTACTGTGGGTGAATAGCGCAGGAGTGAGCAATACGCTTGCCACGATCACGCTTGGTGGTCAAGTACGCGATGTAACCTCGCTGACGGTGTCGCCAACAAGTTTGAATCATGGCACAACGAATATCAATGCAACGAGTACACAAACAATTCGCTTGACGATCAACAATGGGATGGCAGGTGAGCGATTCACCTATGCAAGCAACAGTGCCGACTTTGTGCTTGGCACGAATACGGTCTTTACAACGAATGCAACCAGCACACAGTTTAGCACAAGCATTACGGTCAGTTTCTCACCGACCAGTGTTGGCGCAAAAACAGGCAACTTGACGATCAGCAC
>DHLT01000059.1:6850-7181 GCA_002405405.1 Ignavibacteria bacterium UBA4661
ACTTGACGATCAGCACGGCAAGCAATGTGAACTCAACGGTCGTTGCTCTCAGCGGTACAGCAGTGAGTACCTCGCTGACAGTATCAGCAAGCAGTTTGAATTTCGGTACACTCAATACGAGCAACACAAGCACACAAACGATAACACTCACACTGACCAATGTTCAAGCAGGTGAGCGATTCACGTGTGCGAGCAACAGCGCGGACTTCACACTTGGCACGAATACGGGCTTCACGACAACGGCAAGTAGTACACAATTCACAACAACAATAACCATGAGCTTTGCACCAACGGCGATTGGCGCAAGAACAGGCAACTTGACGATCAGCAC
>DHLT01000059.1:7317-12039 GCA_002405405.1 Ignavibacteria bacterium UBA4661
ACTTGACGATCAGCACGGCAAGCAGTGTGAGTACGCCAACGGTCATTGCGATGAGTGGCACAGCGATAAGTACCTCGCTGACGATCTCGGCAACGAGTTTGAATTTTGGGGCTGTTGGTACAAATGCCACTGCAAGCACGCAGACGATTACACTAACGATCAACAATGCGCAAGCAGGAGAACGCTTCACGTACTCAACCACCGGCACGAATGCGAGTGATTTCTCGCTCAGTGGAAACTTGGGCTTTACGACCACAGCAAGCAGTACGCAATTCAGCACGAGCATTACGGTGGGTTTTGTTGCAAGCAATGTGGGTAATCGCACAGGCAACTTGGTAATTAGCACTGCAAGCAGTGTGAATAATACAACAATCCCACTTACGGGCATTGGTTTGAATACGACCTCTGCTACAGCAAACCCAACATCGGTGAGTTTCGGCACGAACTTCGTCGGTGGTGCAACAACCACGCAAACAGTTACGCTGAATATCATCAATGTGAATAATGGTGATACGTTCAACTACACCTTTGGTGGCAATACAACAGGCGTATCGGTAAGCCCAACAAGTTTGACGACAAATGCCAATGCGAGTCAATTCAATCAAACGATTACCTTGTCTTTGAATCCGACTGCTGTGAATACCGTGAATGGTGTGATGTGGGTGAATAGCACACAATCAGGCAGTACAACACTGGCTACGATTGCGTTGTCGGGTGCGGTGCTTCCCGTTGCAACGCTGACGGTGAGTCCGACGAGTATTGCGTATGGTTCAGTGCCACGGTTTACGCCGACTCAGAGTCGTGTGATAACACTGACCTTCAACAATATCCGAGCAGGTGAAGCAATCACGGTGAGTTTGCCAACGAATCCAAGTAATGTGTTCACGGTGAATAGCACCACCCAACCGATTACGTTCACAACCAATGCAAATCAAAGTGTTTTTACAACCACTGTTACTCTATCTCTGCAAGCCAGTGCTTTAGCAAATACGTACAATGGTGTTTTGCGCACGGCAATCGCCGGTAATGGTACAGCAACCAGCGACATTGCGCTCAGTGCTACCTTGTCAGAACTGACGGTGAATGTAACGCCAAATCCCGTGAGCTTTGGTTCGATTGCGGCAATTGGTGTGTCGGCAACGCAAACATCAAGTACGCAAACGCTGACAATGACATGGAGTAATGCAGTCGCAGGAACAACCCAGCTGACCTTCTCGACAACGGGTAGTGCATTTTCGTATAGTTCGGATGCGACCATCACCCTTCAAGGCACGAGTGGTACGAGTACGATTGCTCTTGCATTCCGTCCGACAGTAGTTGGTACAAGCACAGGTACGCTTCGCATTGTAGGGAATGCCGCGGGTTTGCTTGCTCAGGCACGACAAGACGAGGATGATCCTATTGATACGCCACGTCCTGAGTCACGTCCTGAGCCACTGTCGAAAGCAAACAGTAGTACCATTCAAAATATCCAAAACCAAGTGGATATGACGGTGAACCTGACAGGTATCGCCACCTTTGCTATACCGTCAGCTCCTGTTGCAACAGCAGGGACAAGCATTACGACTACGAGTTTTGTAGCAAATTGGAATGCATCAGGCGGTGCGACAAGCTATGCGATTGATATTGCTACCAATGAGGGCTTTACCAATCTTGTTGTGAATAATGTGAGTGTGAACACAACAAGCTATACCTTTACCGGTGGCAGTGCAAACACGACATACTTCATCCGTGTTCGCGCAAGCAATGCGCAGGGCACGAGTGGTAATAGCAATACCATCCAAGTATTGACATTGCCGAATGCACCGCAGAACCTGACGAGTACAAGCATCGGCGCAAGTAGTGCAACACTCACTTGGTCAGCACCAATAGGTGGTGCAAGTAGTTATGCATTAGATGTATCTACCACATCGGCATTGACGAGTTTTGTGGGTAGTTTTAATAATCAAAGCATCAGTGGGCTAACGGTACCAGCAACGGGCTTACAACAAGGCATAACGTACTTTTGGCGAGTGCGAGCGGTGAATGCTACGGGTACATCAGCGAATAGCAGTGTACAGAGCTTCACCACACTTTTTGCGCCTGTGCTGACGAGTTTCACACCGAACCCGATTGCCCAAGGACAAACACTGACACTGGTGGGGAATTTCTTTGCATCACCAATGACGGTGAATATTGGTGGAACAGTGCTCACAGCAGTGGTGGTTAATGCAAGTACAGCAACGGTGATCATACCGAATACTGTGAGTGGTATTCAATCGGTGAGTATAACAACACCGGGAGGCAGTGCCACGAATAGTCAATTGCTCACGATCATCGCACCGCCCACGGTAACGAGTGTTACACCGAATAGCATACTTGTGCCAAGTGCACCAACAAGTTTCACGATTGTGGGAACAAACTTTACGAATGCCACGCTGACGTTGACCGGACCAAACAGCGTGAATGGGATCAATATTGCAAGCAGTATCACGAGTTCATCGACGACACAGTTTGTAGTGAATCTTGCGAACACACTTCTTGCCAATGCAGGACGCTATACTTTGACGGTAACGAATCTTGCAGGCAGTGCGAGTGGAATTGTCAATGTCAATTTACCACCGCCGACGATCGCCGACTTGCAACCGCGAGTCTTTGCAGTAGGACAGACCGTAACGATCACAGGCACGAATTTTATTGGTGCAAGTGTGGTAACACTTGGGGGAGTGAATTTGAGCAACTTTACAGTCGTGAATGCAAACACGATAACTGCGGTTGTGAGTGGTGCGCCAAGTGGTTCAGTTGTTACCGTACAAACGGGTAGCGGTACGGCACGTGCAGAGTTTACCTATATCTTTGTAGGAGCGCCGACATTAAGTATTGATCCAAGTCGTTTGCCGATAACACCGATTGTAACGAATCGTCAGCCGGTGGTGCTGACATTGAATGGAAGCAACATGATTGTTCCGGGAGAAAATAATATACCGCAGGCAGGCATGCTTACCTTGACCCGTCCCGATGGTGGCACATTTGCACTCAACAGTGTGGTGTTGAATCCATTTGCATTGAGCTTGTCTTCAACACAAATTCAATTGGCAGTACCATTCGATCAATTGCAAAATGTTGGTACATACACAATCGCACTGACAACCGCGGGAGGCAGCGCATCGCGCACCGTGAATGTGGTACAAGATCAATTCGGTGTTTCGGGAACGATACAGAGGACGGATCAACCGAATTCGGGCACGGACATGAGTGGGATTGTTGTTACGCTGTCTGGTAATGGTCTTCAACCACGCATAGTGCAGACGAGCAGCGCAGGAGCGTATAGTTTCGGTGATGTACCGATTGGTACCTATACGGTGAGTTATTCCAGCACACGGTTCTTCATTGATGCAAGTTCACGAACAGTGGCCGTGCAGGGTACAACAGTGATTCCAAATCCAATTGTGGTGCGTTTGCAAGCATTTAATATATCGGGCATTGTAACAACAGGTACGAGCATCAATAGTATAGTTCTGCCAAATCCGGAAGTGAATTATACGAATACCAATGGGACAATTGTCGGTCGTACACTTGGTAATAGTGCAGGATTTTTCTTGATTGGTGGACTTCCCGCAGGACAGTATTACTTGACGATAGCCAGTACGATTGCTACCTTCAATCCGATTGTCGTAACGATTGGTGACCGCGATGTAGTGATCGATGGTAATCTTTTGCGAGGGAATATCATCAATCGTAACACATCAGCAAGCACAAGTGTCGCGGTACAAGGCAGCGCAAATATCGGAACGGTAACCGATGAGTTTCGGAATGTGCCAAGCACAGCAGGAAATCTGACGGTAATTGTTACCCGTACGCCCGATTTTGGTGATTTGGTGCTGACGACCCGCCCAACAGTGAATGTGGTAATGAATCGTGAACGTGGCTATGAGCCGATTGTGTTGGTAGCAGAGTCATTAGGTGAACAAAGCATTACAAATGAGAAGCGAGGTAGCGAAATCAGCCAAGTATCGCAAGAGCGGTTACTGCGCTTGGGTGATACAGTATCGCTCACTGATGTGCAGAGTGGTCGCGTGGTGTATCGTCCGCGGGTAACGCAAACCCAAACGGATACGATACGGTTTAATATCAATTATAATTTGGGGTCAAATACGATTGTCAACAGTGTGGTGACAGTACGCTTCAATGTTGCCCAACGCCCACCGCGGATTGTTGCTCAGAGCAATCTGCCGGAAGTGATTGCCCGTGCGGGTGAGCGACCGGGTGTACAGTGGTTTGTGTCGGATATACAAGGGAACTTCGACTTTGCGGGTATTGATTCAGCACAGGTAACGAGTGTCGTATCAAGCAATGAGGGATTACTGCCGCGAGGGAATATCACATTCAATCAATTCAATCGCGGACGGTGGTTGATGACGATGCAAACGCGGAGTAACACGACAGGCACAACGGTGATAACAGTGGGCTTTGCGGTGAACTTTAATGGCTTTACAGAGGCAACGACGCAAAGTGTACGCTTGACGATAAACCCTGCAAGCAGTGTTGTCCTGCCGATAGGTGATGTAGTGCAGACAATCTCACCGAATCCTGCAAGCGAAGAAGTGCAGATCCGTTTTGCAAGCAAACGGAGTGAGGACACCAAAGTAAGCATGGTGAACATGCTTGGACAGACCGTGATGATACAGACAGCACCGCGAGGCAGTGAGGCAATCATGCTGAACATCAGAACATTACCAAGCG
>DHLT01000059.1:12214-12582 GCA_002405405.1 Ignavibacteria bacterium UBA4661
CGTGGTGATGCAGGACAGTCGGGGTATTGCAACACAGCAGGTAGTGGTGGTGCGGTAAGTACTTGCAGGTACAGCTATAAGCCGATGAAGGTACACAAGGGGGCAGAAGTGATTCTGCCCCCTTTGTTTGTGAGTTATAAGGAAATCATACACTGCATCTACCCTTTCAGTAGTTTTGTGGAAATCATTTGTACACGTTTCATATGAATGATTTTCCATTTTCTCTCTACATCATGCAATTCTCATCACTCATAGGGCATAGTGCTCAACTTTTACGTATGGTCTTGAAGCAGTCGCGCCCAGCGGATACGATTGTTTCGGAATATGTTCGTGCAAAAAAATATATTGGTTCATCTGATCGCCGTTTT
>DHLT01000059.1:12696-17886 GCA_002405405.1 Ignavibacteria bacterium UBA4661
AAAAAATATATAGGATCATCTGATCGCCGTTTTATTGGTGAAACAGTGTTTGCTGTTGTACGTTCTTATTCTCTCCTTGCTGCATTGTGTGGTTTTCCTCCATTGCCCTCGGAGCGCTTACGTGCAGGTGATATCGGTGATGAATTACTGCTTGTTTTGGCACATTGTCTTTGTGGTAAAGAGATTGGTACTATTGAGCAAGAGTCTGCTCTACAAGAGCAATGTCGTAAAGCACAGAATATCGAACACATACATGGTAGTCAAGCACAGTGGATCGAGCATGAATATCGACAGGCATGTGCTCTTCATGATGTTGCTACTTATGACTCTGCACAGAGTATCATTGAAAAACGATGGCAGACAATTCAAAACTCTATCGAGCGTGTACCGGAACATTATGGTGTGCAAGCATGGATGATGGCCTCATGGGAAGCATCGCCGACACTCCGTATGCAGCGCTCGGACAGTCATGCACTCGCACAGACGCTCCTTGCACCTGCACCATTGTGCTTACGCGTGAATACGCTCAAAGCAGACCGTAGAGCGGTAGCAGAGCAATTGAAAAGCGAAGGTATTGATGTTGAGGATGGTTTGCTTTCACCTTCGGCACTCATTATTCGTAAGCGGGTTAATTTACTCCAACATCCTTTGTATGTGCATGGTATGATTGAGATACAAGACGAAGCAAGTCAATTGTTAGGTTATGCTGTACACCCTGCGCCTACTGATGTCATTCTGGATGCTTGTGCCGGAGCAGGGGGGAAATCATTGCATCTTGGAGCATTACAAGGAAATCGTGGTCGTATCATCTCAGCAGATATTGAGTTTGGTCGTTTGAAAGAAATTGCAGGGCGCGCCGAGCGAGCAGGCATTACCTCAATCAAAACTATACATACGAAATCTGCCGTGAAACATGAAGATTATACTCTACCACGCGAATTACAATCACTTGTCGAAAGTGTATCGGCAGTTGTTGTTGACGCGCCTTGTTCAGGCATGGGAACAATTCGTCGGCAACCGATGGTAAAATGGACTCTTACGCCCGATATTCTTCGTAAGCACCAAGCAAAACAACAGCGTGTGCTGGCGCAATATGCTCAGGCAGTTCAGCGCGGTGGGGTGTTAGTCTATGCAACGTGTTCGCTCATGCCTGAAGAGAACGAACATGTTGCAGAGTTTTTTACGCGAACCTATCAAGATTTCCAACCCGAACCGCTTGCGCCGATATTTTCTGCTCAGGGTATCACGGTCCCTTATTTGGACAGTGATGCTTATTTCATGAATTTCTCTCCGTCGCGTCATCATACTGACGGCTTTTTTGTCGCTCGATGGCGACGTTTATAGAGAAAAAAGAAACACATTTGTAAGCAGAAAAAATGTACATAAACATACACTCTGCACGAAGTCTTGTAATTTCGCTTTCTGATAATGTTCTGTTGTTTTTTCTGTCCATATTTTTCTACAAATATCTATGCGTTGTTTTCGTTTTGTTCTTCTGGGTCTTGTTGCATTGTGTACTACGCTCCATTGCCATGAAATGTGGCTCATGCCGAGTAAATTCAAATTACAACCCAATGACAGTGTGAGAATTGCTATGCGGGTAGGGATGAATTTTATGGGGGAATTATGGAATTACGAACCTGACAAACTCATTACCATGCGCCGTATTGCACAAGGCAAAATGCTTGTTATGGACAGAGCAATTCCTGTCGGTAAAACAGAAGGGATTCGCTTGGGGGCAGGTGATGAGGGAACATCGATGGTCATTTTTGCCAGTAAGCCAAAATTTATAGCTCTGAAAGCAAAAGAATTCAATGAGTATTTGGAAGAAGAAGGTATCGACGACATTGCCGAACTCCGCGAGAAACGTAAAGAACTCAACAAACCTGCTCGTGAACTGTATTCACGGTGCGCAAAAACAATTCTGCAAACAGGCATACTTACCGATGACATCAGCCAAACTGCTATGGGGATGGAGTATGAATTAGTGCCGTTGACAAACCCATACGATTGTTTCCCCGGTGATACGATGGCGATTGCAGTTGTGTGGCGTAATCAAGTTCTCAAAAATGCAATCGTGCAGTTATGGCATCGCTTCAAAACACCCGAGGGCAAAGATTCTGTCATCAAACTTCGCATGCGTTCGGATTCTTTGGGGAATGTCTACCCTCGCATTCCGCGTGCGGGTGCATGGTTAGCAGGAAGTGTAAAAATGATTCCGCATACAGCAACTAAGCAAGCTGATTATGAAAGTTATTGGGCAAGTTTAACGTTTGAAATCGGTGAACGCACGCCGATGTCCCTCATGACCTCCGTAGTAAGCAAAGATTTACCCGATTGGTTCTTTAAGCCCTTTGAGGCGCGGAGGATTGTCTCCGGTGGGCGTGCACAACGTGAGTTTGTCGGTAGTGAAATGCTTTTTCGCCGTGATAGCACCATACGCAATCTTGCTATGCAACTTGATAGTCAGCGAGTTGCAACTGAAGGTCGATGGAAAATGAAAGATAATAATTCAGAATATGAATTGAGTGTAACATTCATGGGGATGCTGTCAACCGGTAAGTATCAAATTCTTGAGTGTGCGCCGAAACGCCTGAAAATCTGGAACTACGATAGTCTCGAACGGAGAGGATTTTTGTATTACTATACCGATTATGATGTCGATGCAAAAGACAAGTTTTTTAATGAACTTCACGAAAAACGCTTCGGCAAAAAACAATAGGTTTTCATGGCACAGCACATTCCACCATTGCATTCGTTTCGACACATTGCGGTTATTCAGACAGCATTTGTTGGCGATGTAGCGTTAGTGCTGTACTTGATGCAAACTTTGCGTGCCCTGCATCCAAACGCTGTACTGACTTTGGTAACAACACCGCTTGGTGCAAGTTTGGCGCAACACTGTCCTGCTATCAATCATGTGATAGGTTTTGATAAGCGGAAGCAACAGCGAGGTTTTGCAGGGATGAAACTCATTGCGCAGCAATTGCGATCATTAAAAGTGGAATGTATTCTTGCGCCACACCGTTCGCTACGGACAACACTTGTCAGTTTGTGGACGCGCCCTGCTTGGTCGGTTGGATTTCGTAAGAATACGCTTGCATGGCTCTATCGTTATCGTGTACCATATCCTACAACTCATGAAGCAGAGCGCAATTTGTACCTGCTCACTGGCATGGTCGAATCATTGCCTGAGAAGGCAGTACAACCGATGATTATTGTTCCGACTGCCGATAGGGATCGTATTCAAGAATTGATTGAGCCATTGCGGAGTGCTACATCTGAAAATGCAAAAACCTTAATTGCACTTGCTCCCGGCTCTGTTTGGGCTACAAAGCGTTATACGCTTGAGCATATACAACATGTTGCGCATACCTTGATTAATCGTGGTTATGGCGTTGTGTTGGTGGGAAGTGCCGAAGACGCTGGTTTATGCAGAGCGATAGAAGAGTTTTGCAAAAATCATCCTCGCGCAGGGTTGATTCTGAACTGCGCCGGAGGGACATCGCTTATTGAACTCATAGAGCTTTTACGACATTGCTCAGCTATTCTGACGAATGATTCTGCACCCACACACCTTGCGAATCTTGCGGGCTGTCGAGTGGTCAGTGTTTTCGGTCCGACTCTGCCGGAATTCGGCTTTGCACCGCGTGGGGTAGAGGATTGTGTTGTTGAGCGGCGAGGATTGCCTTGCCGACCATGTTCTTCGCATGGAAGTCAAGTGTGCCCGATTGGCACTCATGAGTGCATGACAAGTATTTCGCCTGAAGAGATTATTCGTGAGCTGATAAGCGGCAGAACATTATCATAAATCATAATGCGTATTCATGCGTACAAAGAATGTGTGTGAGGATATACGAAACATCACTCAGCACAGTATTCCTTCATAATCGCTTCAGCTTTTGCCAATGCCATAGGAAGATTGTCATTGAGCAGAATAATATCAAATTGATTCTGTACAGACATCTCCATCGAAGCGCGCGCCATGCGAATAATAATTTTTTCCGGGGACTCGGTATTACGCTTTTCTAAGCGATCACGGAGTGTGTCAAGCGAAGGCGGTGCAACAAAAACTAAGAGAGTATCATCGGGGTATGCCCTTTGCAACGAGAGTGCACCTTTGACATCAACATCAAAAATGACACACTGCCCACCGGAGAGTACACGATCAATTTCCGACTTCAGCGTGCCATAATAGTCATTGTAAATTTCTTCGTACTCCACAAGATTATTATCATAGATGTTTTTTTCAAACTCTTCACGAGTGAGAAAAAAATAGTCTTTGCCATGCTCTTCATGTGCACGCTTGGGGCGTGTAGTGGCAGATACCGACAAAGAAAGGTGCGGCATAAGCTGAAGCAAATGCCGCACAATCGTTGTTTTGCCGGAGCCACTCGGCGCAGAAAAGACAATCAGGCGTTTGTGCCGGTGTGCCATGCGATACAGCCAAACAAAAGGTATTACTCGATGTTTTGGATTTGGTCACGGATGATTTCTACCGCTTCTTTCATGCCGACAACCTGATGTGCAATACCTGCATCATTGCATTTTGAACCAATCGTGTTGATTTCTCGATTCATTTCTTGCAAGAGAAAATTAATTTTTCGTCCGGCTTCTTTGTCCCCAAGCGCTTCACGGAAAAATTTGATGTGGCTTCGTAGGCGAACACATTCTTCAGAAACATCGATTTTATCGGCAAGAAGAACGATTTCAAGTTCCAAGCGTTGTTCATCAATTTCATCGCTTTCAAAGAGTTTTGCAATACGCTCCCGCAGACGTACACGTTCTTGAGGAACGCGCTCTGCCATTGCTTGCTCGATAGCGGTAAGTGTTGTTTCGATGTGATCAATGCGTTTGGTAAATTCTTTTGTTAATTCACCACCTTCTTTTTTACGCATATCATTGAGCGCATCAACTGCTTGATGAATGGCAGTGCTGATAACTTCCCATTCATGGTGGAGTGCAGAGTCATGATCACCACCTTTGAAAATATCATGAAATTGCAGAAGATGTGATAACTCGACTGCACCCGGCAATTGCAGAGAGTTTTTTAATTCTTGCAAAGCATTGTGGTAGGACACGGCAAGTGAGTGATTAAACTTGACGGGTACGCTCACCGTTTCACCGGTATACTCGATATTGACATTGACAGAAAGTTTGCCACGTGATATTTTTTTGCGGATAATATCA
>DHLT01000059.1:18024-18959 GCA_002405405.1 Ignavibacteria bacterium UBA4661
AGCGGATAATATCACGCATTTCAAATTCTTTGTGTGCAAAACGTTTGGGGTAGTGGCAACCGATTTCGAGGTAACGGTTATTGACGCTACGAATTTCAACGGTAGCCGTAATCCCTTGGGCACTTGCTTCGCCGCGACCATAGCCGGTCATGCTTGTCATCATAAATAAAACAAAAAATGAAGGATGATTGAAGTATTGCGTCTGTAATTTTGCATTTCGTGTGCTATAAATTGATACACGACTATCAAAAAGGTACAGACTACAAAAGTACAACAAAAGCATACACAGTTGCGATGAAACATTACATTCTTGATGCTTACAATATTATGCACAAGCGTGCCGAGTGGATGGATCTCTTTGCGATATCTCCCGATCTTGCACGCGAAGCATTTATTCAAACCGTGTCTGCACTGACACAAAAGTATCCGTCCTTTCATATCAGTATTGTGTTCGATGGTCCCTCAATGCGGGTACGCTATCAACCCAAAACGATGAGTATCCATTTTTGTGCTACGCGCCAAATTGCTGACGAGATTGTGAAGGATATTATTGCTCGCGACGAACATCAACGTATGTGCGTGGTGGTGTCGTCGGATAATGAAATCCTCAAATATGCTCGTGTGCATAGTTGTACATTGCTTACAGCACAAGAATTTTTATATGAGCTGGATAATATGAAATTGCAAAGTTCGGTAAAGACAGGCGCATCACACTTCGATGAGAGTGGGGAAAAACCCTCACATACGAGCAAACGCGAAATGGATGAATGGAAACGTATTTTTGGCACATGAGTCGAATGGGGCATGAGCAAATGAAAACAACCTATTTGAAAAAAATGCTTTAAAATGTTCTCGGCTTTGTGGTATTTTTGTTCTCTTTTGTTGAAATTCCGTCGGCAAACAAAATTCATATTCGTTCAGGTTTTAATTCATAG
>DHLT01000104.1 GCA_002405405.1 Ignavibacteria bacterium UBA4661
TACAATGTCATTGAATGGAATGAAGAGAAGAATTATATCGAAGGGATGATGGATTGCGTAGTACGACTTTTTGATCATCACATTGAAGTGTGGGATTGGAAAACAGTCGAAATCTCAACAACACAAACACTTGATTACTGGCTCAAACACTACGAAGTTCAATTGATTATTTATCTTCTTGTTCTCGCTCAACAGTATCCGCAAGAGAATATCTTTGTTGCACGTTTGCTGTTTTCTCGGTGCGCAGATGAGCATGAGGAGCACTGGACACGCACACTCACGCTTCACAGAAAAGGTATACCACATTATTCACGTTTCATCACCGAACATATTACCTCTATGAAACACTTTATGGTCAGTGGTAGTGATCACGCTATTAGGAAGGTTGCATGAGTCCATTACCAGCTCGATATGCAACGATTACGCTTTTCTGGTGCGGATGGCTACTCTCCATGTTTGCCTTAACATACATGATTGCAGAACCTTACCCTACTTTTGTTATGCCCGGATTTGCTCGTGTTTTTCAAGCAGAGCGTGATACTGTTATCCTCGAAGAACCTTTGACAACCTTGATTGACCAGCAAGGAATAAGCTATCCGTTTTCATATCAGGAATTGTGGAGTGATTTACATTATGTCAATCCACCAGCCGTGATGAAAAATCTTTTTGCACTATCTGCAACAACACGTGGATCGATTGATACGATGGATCGTACGTTTTATATGCGATTAAAACGCTTTCGATCTGATATTCAAATGCGAGTAGCTAATATACTCCACACAAAGTCTCCTCAGAATCGCGTAGCAGATAGAAACACACGCCAATGGCTTGTACAGCAATGCACAGCCCTTGCGAATCGGAGAGGAATACCGAACAGTACTCTGCGCGAGCTTCGCATTGTATGGCATCGCAGTTCTTGTCTAATCATTCATGATTCTCTTTTTCGTTTTCGTACAACAATAACTGACTCCTTGACAATTCCACTCAAGGAACCATGATAATATCCCGTACCACACTCGAACGCTGGGTATCGAGCTATACCTATTCACCTGAAGAGCTTGCTGTATTCCGAATTATATTTGGCATCTACACTCTCTTTAGCGGTATCATTCCTAATCTTCTTTTTACAACACATTATCCTGCATCATTCTATACTCCGCCGATTGGTATGGCCATGCTCTGGCAGAACTTTCCTTCTGCAACTATAGCATGGCTACTCCTTATCATTGGATATGCTTTGTGCGCGTGTTTGATTCTTGGATTTTTTACACGATTTGTATCGATTGGTCTGAGTGTACATCTTTTTGCATGCTATGCGATTGCATTTTCGTTAGGAAAAATCAATCACAATACCGCATATATCATTCTCCCGCTGTTCTTATCGATGAGTTCATGGGGCAATGCATATTCATATGATCATCATAATCATCGTACTACCATAGTGCACACTCATCAAGATAGTTTTGTAGTGTTTTTCTATGCTCTAACATTAGCATGGCTGTATTGCACTGCTGCTCTTCCCAAAATCATTGGTGGTTGGTTGAATCCCTCGACTCATGCCGTGTACGGGTGGTTCGTACAAACCTACTATGTCGAACATCAACAAGCACTTCTTTCACCATTATTTATGAAAGCATCATCCCCTATTCTTTGGGAGTGTGCTGATTGGCTGACGGTTTGTTTTGAGTGTTTGTTCCTATGGAGCGTAAGCCATGTCGCTCGACTTCGTGTATTGTGCATTATTGCAATGGCATTTCATTGGATTGTACTCAATACACTGAATATTCCTTCAGCAGGATTCTTAATCTGCTATCTCATCTTTTTTTCTCAAGTATTGCAATGGTTTGTGAAAAGATTTCAAAGTACTGCATTGTTTAGACAATGGAATTTATATCACTCTACTTGGATTATTCTTCTCTTCTCTACTTGCGCAGTTTTTGCATCGTACTGGTATATTCCCCTTCTTGCACTGCCCCTTTTACCTTTCGTGAATGACTCTTCCCTACTTACCTACAAGAACATACAAAGCGAGCTTGCAATAGCATTCGTCATAGAAAGTCTGGGCTGCATCTATGGCGTTGTATACATATGGCAATGGCTTGTTCAGAAGTTTCATACTCGAAAAGGCGCATAAGAAAACTGTATATTTGGTTCTTCGTTACAAAAAAACTTTACTATTCTTTGTTTCTCTGCGCTTGCTCACATTGCACTCCTCCTTATATGAATATCTTGTCTTGTACCAATCTTGCAAAAGCATATCATGATACTCCCTTATTTACCAATATCTCATTTGGTGTCGAAAGTGGCGAGCGTGTTGGTATTATCGGACGCAATGGTGTAGGTAAATCTACCTTGCTGAATATTATTGCAGGGCTTGACACACCGGATGCAGGAGAAGCTGTGTTGAATTCCTCGATTCGTATGGTGCATGTTCCACAAGTTGTTATGCCGGATGATAACAGTACAATTCTTTCTTTCGTCATGCAGGGTCGGGCTGACTTGGTATCAGCACTGCAAGAGTATAACGAACTTTGCTCTTTCGTTGAAAACACCTCTGATGAGAAAATTCACCGTCGGCTTCATGCCCTAACAGAACACCTTGAACACGAGCAGGCATGGTTACTAGAACGTAATGCTCTTTCAGTGGCACATGAGCTTGGTTTACATGATACAGGGCGTTTGATTCATACTCTCTCCGGCGGACAACGCAAGCGTGCAGCATTAGCGCGTGCTTTAGTTGCAAAGCCGGACTTGCTGATTCTCGATGAACCAACCAATCACCTTGATGCTGATACTGTACAATGGCTACAAGACTATTTATCACAATCATCGCTAGGTGTTCTATTTATTACCCATGATCGCTATTTCCTTGATGGAGTCGCCACGCGGATTGTGGAAATTGATCAACAACGTTGTTTCAGCTATGTAGGAAGCTACGAAGATTATTTGCTGCAAAAAGAGAACTACCAATCTGTGCAACAAGCGACAACGGATCATGAAGCAAATAAGCTTCGCAGTGAGTTAGCATGGCTTGCCAAGGGTACAAAAGCACGACGAACCAAGCAAAAAAGCCGGATTGATTGGGTAGAAAAACTTGCAGAAGATCATGCACAGCGCGAAAAAAAAATTGCCGAAAAGCGTATCGAAATCGAAGTTGGCTCGGATCGTCTGGGCAGTAAAATCATCTAAGCTGGCAGCGTAAAAATATCTATTGGCGGCTAAGTATTGTTTGAAAATTTTAATTACAATGCATCGGGAGGTGATCGTATAGGTATTATCGGTCCCAATGGCAGTGGAAAAACAACCT
>DHLT01000251.1 GCA_002405405.1 Ignavibacteria bacterium UBA4661
CACTGCAAATAATATAGGAGTGCCTCTTCCGAAAGCCGCGATTCTTTTCCAACCATAAGAACAACAACCTGATTTCCTCGCTGATATAACTCACGCGCTATTACAAAGCCATCGCCACCATTATTTCCATGACCGCACAGAACAACAAAGAGGCATGGTAAATTGGATGATGATAATGACCTTTTTTTATTACGATCGGCATGCCTTTGCTCTGCCATTCGAATAATTTCATTTGTACATCCAATACCTGCTCGATACATTAATTCTTTACCAGAAACACCATGTTTCTCGATCATCATGGCATCGAGTTGTTGCATCTGCTCGGTCGAAACAACTGGTTTCACTACGTACTACTCCTAAGAACCAAGAATGGATTTACCCAATACCTCTTGATCGCGTATTGCATGGTCAGTAAAAAACAATACCTTGCCGGCCCTCTGCCCTGACTCAAGATATTCATGCGCCAACCGTCCTTCAGATAGATGAAAAAGCTTTGGTGGTTGCAAACGAAGAACACCTTTCAGAATCCATTCAAAAAGCAGACTACTACGTTTAGCACGCTCATCATACGAAGTAAGATACCCCCACAAATCGCCACCAGTAAGTGTTTTGCTACTGTCCATTAAGAGACGCGGATCAATTGGAGCAGGGTTACCACCACTCATACCATAAAAGACAATATGTCCACCTTCCCGTGTTACAGCAATGCTATCATTCAGTGTGCTCCCCACACTGTCATAGATAACATCAACTCCCTTATTATGTGTCAGCGACAAAATTTCTGATTTCCAATCACCACGAAGATTGACAGCATGCCTTGCCCCACATGAATAAATGACTTCTTTTTTAGACTCCGATGTTGTCAAACCAATCACTATAGCTCCCTGAGCAACACAGAGTTGAGTTAAAATCTGTCCGACACCACCTGCTGCTGCATGAATAGCAACAACTTCTCCTTTTTGTACTGCATGGCTATCTTGCATGAGATATTGCGCCGTTAAACCTTGTAACAAGGCACTTGCCGCTGTAATATGAGAAATTGTATCCGGCAATGCTATAATATGAGTTGAAGGAACCGCAACATACTCTGCTTGCGCAAATGGAACATCTGCAAAGCCTACACGATCGCCAACCTTAATATTTTCAGCACGCGATTTCACCACAATACCTGATCCCTCATATCCTGCAATAAATGGCTTATTTCCACGGAGATGATAATTACCCTTGCGACGGTAGATGTCAGCGAAATTGAGTCCTATGATGTGCATTTCAACAAGTACTTCACCATTTTCAATTGAGGGTAGAGGTCGCTGAGTATATTCAAGGACTTCAGGTCCGCCAAACTCAGTAAATGTAAGTGCGTACATACTCATAAGCTATGACGAATTTCGTGAGTCTGATGAACTCACTGAGGTAGTGTAGAACAAAACGTCTTGTGTGGTTAAGAAAATTTGTACGCAGAAAGAAGGTTAGCTTATGCGTTGCAAAAAAGCATCAATTGCCCGCTGAAGAGCGCGTGACAATTTGGCAAATCGAGTAATTGGCGGTATAACTGTATCCCCCACAGCAGTATTGATATAACGCACATAATTTGCAAGTGTTTGTGCTTGTGCTGTCAGGTCATTGATTGCATCAATGTCAATTTTTTCAATTTTCTGATTGATAACTATTGTTGCTTGTTTTGCTTGTTCGGCAATGACCTTTGAATCGGCAAGAATATCTTCTGCATGACGAAGGGACG
The DNA here is from genome assembly GCA_002405405.1 of Ignavibacteria bacterium UBA4661. Lineage (GTDB taxonomy): Bacteria > Bacteroidota > Ignavibacteria > Kapaibacteriales > UBA4661 > UBA4661. Next base: position 1,742 of record DHLT01000251.1, read on the forward strand.
CCAAGATTGGTTCTCGGGCTTGGTGAATAGACTCAACAATTGCATTGAATTTTGCTTCATTGACACGAACAATTGTCAATATGCGCAACGCAACAAGCAGTGCAACGAGAATAATCCCAAGCCCGCCAACTAAGCAGCACACTTGTACTATAGCAATAATTTCTTGCATAAGGAAGTGATATCAAATTCTACTTGTAAATGCTTAGACACCAATTGGTGAATCATCTTTTGCCATTTCACTGCGAAAAGTATCGACACCAGCGAGTGTAGCATCTTGGATACGAGCAACATTATCCACAATGTGCGCTTGCGTGTGCCCGGCAAGATTCTCTGCGCGACTACGTACATCACGCATAAGGACTTCTGCTTCACTCAAAATCGATCCTGCTTGCTCTTTGGTCGTACGAACAATTTGCTCAGCACGTACACGCCCCTCATTGATGGCTTTACCGACGACTTTACCTTGCTCTGAAGCGAATTCATTTGCTTTTTCATACCACTCGCCTGATTTTTCCGCAAGATCGCGCCGTAATTCTACTCCACTTTTCGGAGCAAGTAACAATGCAGCAATCGCACCGGCTGTACCACCGTTCAATGCGCCCATCAAAAAACCTTTGGTAAAATTATCTTGCTGATTACTCATGACAGACTCCTTATGTGATTTGAAAAAGTGATTATCTTAGTTGTATATTTTTGCTTGTTCTCGTTTATTTATTCTCACTCGTACAAATTTAACTTCTTGCGCCCTCAATAAATGTTTTCGCTTTGTTAAAGTCTTCTTCCAACTCAAATGTAAATGCTTCGATATCCAATGACTTAAGTTCAGGCTTTACACCACAGAGCACTTGCCATGCTTTTTCCTTTTCAATTGTCAATTGCACTACACCTTCGTGAATCGAAGCTCCCCACATTTCACAGAGTAAGTCAGCAATACGCACAACAGCAACTAAACTCGGATCAACTTTTGCTTGCGTAACATCAGAATGAGTCGTAATGACTTCGCGCAAATCTGCCGGTAATTGCCACATATCAGCAATGACACCACCTGCTTGATTATGGTCGGCACCGAGAATCTTTTGTTCGGCTTCCGTATCACGAATCCCTTCTTGCTCGACGATTTGTACTGTTTGCTGATAATGTTGCGGGAAGTATTCAATCATGGCAAGTTTACCTATATCATGCATGAGTGCAGCAACGAACTCTCGTTCATTAAAATTAAGTTTAAGCTTTGCCGCAAGAGTTTTCGCAACGACACCAACCGATGTTGAATGATTCCAAAAATTCATCATGTACTCGCTCTGCTTACCCGTTGTACGAAAGAATTTCGAGAAGAGAGCAACACCAACAACAATATTGGAAATGCGACTTACGCCCAATGTGCTAACAGCTTGCATGACAGAATACACCTCATTGCGTAGTCCATAAATAGGAGAGTTCGCAACACGAATAATTTTAACAGAGATAGCTACGTCTGTTTCGATGAGACGAGCAATATCATTAACATTCACATTTGGATCTTCCAAGAGCTTCAGAATTTTTAATGCAACCGTCGGGAGTGTTGCTAGTTCTTGGATCTGGTGAAGATGTTTAAGAAAATCCATAGTAAGGCAGAAATGAGAAACTACAGAGCAAAAAGAGAAAAAATAAACTGCAAAGAAGACAAGAATGCAGAAAATACAAATTCACCAACAAACATAATTATGTTGCACGAAGATTTATCAAACTATTTGCTTTGGTTA
>DHLT01000111.1 GCA_002405405.1 Ignavibacteria bacterium UBA4661
CTCGTGCATTAATACAAAGATTCATCAGAACTTGCAAGATCTGTGTTTTGTCCACCATAATGCTTGCTGTAACGATACTGTTTTCTACCTCAAGAACAATCCCTTTGGGAAATGTTTCTTTCAAGATCTTGACAGTTTCATCCACACACTCGCTCACGTATATTTTCTTTTTCTCTCGCGTTCCACCTTTGCTAAAGAGCAAAATCTGCTGTATCAGATTTGCACCACGCCACACAACGCTCTGAAGATTTTTTACTCTCTCTTTTTCTTTTGTCTCGGTTGTCTTACTCTCGATCAGTTGCAATCCCGTCAGCAATGAAGCTAAGATGTTATTCATATCATGTGCAATGCCCCCCGCCAACATACCAAGACTATCCATACGTTGCATACGTAACACCTGTAGTTCGACTGATTTCTGCTGGGTGATATTGCGCATAATAGTCTGAAAACCCGTACATTCTCCCCGCTCATTATATGTATTGGTATAGGTATGCTCGGTATATACTTTATGTCCGTCTTTATGAATCCACACCAACTCACGGGGTTGCTCTAAGAATACACCATGTTGCTCATAATACTCCCAAAATGCCTTCACTGATCGGGCTGATTCACCATCCAGAATATTAATAGCTAGGTGCTGATTGTCATAATACTCTTGAGGTGTGTAGCCGGTAATACCAACAATCGAAGGGCTGATAAATCTGTGTGTTCCATCTATATTGACAATCACAATAGCATCTTTTGCTTGTTCTACCAACATTCGGTGTATCTTTTCACTCTCACGCAATTGAAATTCTACAGTCTTTTGATGTGTAATGTCTTGCAGTGCTCCATACACTTTGACGACATGCCCATCATCAAAAATAGGAGTAGCTTTGGCATGAAGAAAGAGTCGTTTACCCGATGAGAGTACTGCTTCTAATTCAATATCCAAGGACACTCCTTGCAATAGATTGTCAAATGCTTGTTGAAAGTGTTCTTGACTGGCGGGCAACAAATATCCCTTAATTACCTCTACCGTTAGAGGCACAGAGTCGTCAGTCTCAAATATCTCATACATGCCATGTGTACAGGTCAGTTGGAGTGTTCGAGCATCTAATTCACATCCACCGATTTTTGCAAGCGACGACATTGCATCAAAAATGTGATTGTCACCCTCAACTTTTGCAGCAGCATTTCTCTGCTGAGTAATATCAATAGTGATTCCTCCAACATTATACGATGTGCCATCATAATTACGAAGAGGGAATTTCAGCACTGTGAAATATTTGATGCCATGGGGGGGTGCAATATGATCATTAAACACCTGCAATGAGAGTGTATTGCGTACCAAAGCATCTTGATGACTAAACCGTAATGCCTCAGCTTCAGGCATGACCATTGATAGCTTTCTACTAATGAGTTCTTCAGCTGGTTTCCCCAAAAGTCGGTACATAGCATTATTTGCCATGAGCAATGTAGTATCCTCAGCAACAATAAAAACCGGCAAGGGTATATGATCAACAAATGCCTGAAATTGCTGAGCGTAAAAATCCTTCATACGTGGTACAAAACAATGATGACAGAAGCATATTTTAGATGCTCATGGGGTGATGAATTTATAAAAGAACCAAAGGAAACTATGACAAATAATAAAATTGCTCTTTGTTCTTCGGCGTGAAAACACCCTACATAAAATATTTATAGAAATCAATATAAAATACCGTATCTATTTTTCCGACAGAAATAGTTTGACGATTTGCAGAAGATCTTTGATATCGTATGGCTTACTCATAATTGCATCAACTTCCAATGATTGCAGAATGCGGAATCGATCAGAATCCAAGAAACCCGTAACAGCTATAATTTTAATATTCGGTCGAATTTTTCTCAGCTCTACAATTGTTGCTAACCCATCTAGTACAGGCATTTGCATATCAACAACTGCCAATGCGATTGTGGTATGTGCCTGTGCAAAAAGTGCAACTCCCTGTTCGCCATTATGAGCAATTGCAACATCATAACCATGCAATTCTAATGAGTCTGCAAGCATATCAAGCACCAATTCTTCATCGTCGATAATAAGAATTGTTTCACCCTTACCTTGCAATATTGATTGAACGCCATAGGTCATATAATCTGCTATCGGCATCGTATCCTCGACAGGTATGTACACATGAAATACTGTCCCGCGACCAAATTCGCTTTCTACATCAATAAAACCTCCATGATTTTTGACAATACCATACACTGTCGTCAAACCCAAACCTGTTCCCTTATGCTCTGCTTTTGTTGTAAAGAATGGCTCAAATATTTTCTCTTTTATTTCTTTCGACATACCGATACCCGTATCGGCAACCGATATATGGAGATACTGCCCTGCTCGAGCATCGATGAGGGGCAATGTATTATCATCGGAGAGGACTGTTGTTTGAATCCCTACAGTGATATTTCCCCCTTGAGGCATAGCATCACGCGCATTAATCAGTAAGTTCATCAGCACTTGATGCATTTGATTAGGATCAACAAATACTTCCGATATATGATCGCTTTCTTGAACCTGTACATGAATATCTTTGGGAAATGTTTCCCGCACCAAATGAATAATTTCTTTGATGAGAAGCATTGGTTGAAGGTGCTGTCGCTCTTGGTTGCCACCTTTGCTGAATAGAAGAATTTGTTTCACCAAGTTTGCACCACGCCACACAACATCTTGCATCGATTGTATCCTGACGAGGTCTTTACCTGTAGCTTTTATTTCCAAGAGTTGGAGACCCGCAATCAGTGGTGTGAGAATATTATTCATATCATGCGCAATCCCGCCGGCAAGCATACCTATGCTATCCATACGTTGCATTCGCATCATCTGCATTTCGGTTTGTTTTTGTCGCGTAATATCACGCGCTATGGATTGAAAACCACTGACCACACCATTTTGGTCATAAATATTCACAAAAGAGTGCTCGGCACGAATGATATGCCCTTGTTTATGAATCCACATAAACTCCAAAACTTTTTCAGGGAATACACCATGCTTGTGATAATGCTCCCAGAACTCCGTGAAGATCTGAACCGATTCCTGTGTTAAGGTTTTTGTTGGTAGTGTCGGATCAGCATAATATTCCTCAGGTGTGTAGCCAAACATCTCTTTTGAGGCAGGGCTGACAAATCGCATTGTACCGGTAACATCAACAATAACAATTGCATCTTTGGATTGCTGAACAAGTGAGCGATACTGTTGTTCACTTTCGCGTACTTTGTTCTCCGCTTTCTTTTGGTGAGTAATATCGAAATTGACTCCAATCAAATGCTTCGTTGAGTGTAAAGTGCCTTGCTCAAAAGTTTTTGCAACAACACGGATATTTCTGACTTCACCGGTTTCACCATGCACAATACGAAATTCGGCATCCAGTGGCTCGCCTGACTCAACAGCACGGGCAATAGCATCATTGATATACTCCAAATCTTCAGGAAAAACAGATTGCTCAAAGGCTTCGTACGCACCGCTAAAATCATACGATTTCCGACCATACAACCGGAACATAGATTCATCCCAGATCAAAAAGTCATTGGTGATATCCCAATCCCACACACCAAACCCAGCCGCCTCGACTGCTAATTGCAGTCGGTCTTCACTCATACGCAATTGCTCTATAGAAAGTTTTTGATCGGTGATATCAATAGCAAAACCCACTCGCCTACCATCGGACAATTCCACACCCGACCATAGAATATCAATCTCTCGTCCGTCTTTGGTATACATGTGTAATTCATGCCATTCCTGCGACCATGATTCCAGCGCATTAACTGCTTCCTGACGATATAATTCATCAGGGAAAATATGTTGGCGGATATCCTCAAGTGAAATTGCAGCTAATTCTTCGGCATTCCACCCCATGCGCTGTTCAAACTCTTTATTAGAGAAAATCGGCACTCCTTCACGACTGATCACTAATGTCATGACGGGAATCCGTTCAAAAAGAATGGATAACAGTTCCGTTTGTAATCGAAGTTCTCGGTCGCGCATGCGCTCTTTTGTAACATCTTGAAAAGCTCCAAAAACTTTGGTTATAACACCATTCTCATAAAATGGCTTACCGACAGCACGAACGATTTTTGCATTCTGTTGGGCGGTAATAAAATCAACTTCAACATCAAACTCTTGCCCTTTGAGTGCATTGCCTACGGCTTCGATAATAACCGCTCGACTATGTGGTGCATAGAAACTGATTGCATCCTCGACATTGCTATCAAAGTCATCCTCTACCCCATAAATTTTATACACTTCTTTCGTCCACGATACCCGCATTGTCTTGACATCCAACTCCCAACCTCCGACTGTTGCAATCGCACTCATTTCATTAAGTAATCGCTCGTTTTCAAGAATTTTGTTTCTGATGTTTACCTGATCGGTAATATCAATCGATATCCCACCAATAGCATCAATACTCCCATCGGCATTCGGGATGGGGAATTTAATCGTTGTATAATGGTGTGGTACTCCATTAAATTCCACGGATTCAGAAAACTCTTGCGTTACTCCTTGAAGAATCACTTGCTCGTTTTGTGCATGAAAATATGCCACTTGATCTTGAGGGAATAAATCAGATAAGCGAGAACCCAATACTTCATTTTCCGATTTACCAAATAGTGCACAGAACTTGTTATTACCAATGCGAATCTTATCCTCTTTATCTACCACATATAGTAGCATAGGAGCATTACTGATAAACTCTTGAAATGTTGTTTCTACACGTGACAAGCTTTCACGAATGAGAACTTCTTCGGTGATATCACGCATGATCGAAAGAACTCCGGCAGGCGATTCATCTTCGTTATAAATCAGACGTGCATTGACACTTACGATAATATGCTTACCGAACTTATTGATCTCGCGCCACTCACCCTGATAGACACCCCCTTGTATCAATTGGCGGTAGATTTCGTCTGCTTCTTCTTTTCGTTGAGTATGAAGATTAAGATACTGCCCTATCATTTCATCAGCCGTCCAGCCAAAGATGTTTTCTGTGCTTTTATTCCAATACTGTACACTTCCCTGCATATCGGTAAAGACAACACCGTCATGAATATGAGCCAAAATAAACGCATCAAGATAGAGCTCTTGCTCCACCTTGCGTCGCTCAGTAATATCAATAGCAATCGTACCAACAGAAAGTTTTTTCTCTTGAATCGGCAAAGGGAACTTAATAGTGTGGTAGATATGACGTTTATTTTTAATGACAAAAGAACGTTCAAACTCAACCGATTTTCCTGATCGTATGATGTCATCATTTTGGGCGAGAATAAGCTGCGCAGTGTCTTCGTCAATCAGTTCTCGAATATTCTTTGACACCACACCGGAAATATTCGGAAGAATACTATTAGCATTTGAGTTTGCCATCTCAATAATACCCTGCTCATCGACAACGAACATCGGCATGGGTGCATGTTTCAGAAATTGCTCGAACATCGATTGCGTAGCATGCAATCTTTGCTGAAGAACTACCCGCTCGGTAATGTTGCGACAAATAACAATGAGTACATCGTCATCATCAATACGCATTCTTGTCCAATTCAACTCAACAATAAGTTCTTCTCCATGTTTCGTGCGGTGTACGACTTGTGTATGCTCATGAGCCGAATGCAGCCAATCGTTGCGATTAAATTCTTCTGCTACAACAAAAAGATCCTTCACATGCAATCCTGCAAGCTCCTCAGAAGTATATCCATATTGCTCCAATGCACTACTATTTGCATCAAGACAATGGAGTGTCTGAGCATGACATATCCATACCGGCTCCGGTATTCCTTGAAAAAGCAGGCGGTACTTTTCTTCAATCTTCGCCACCGCTTTTCGAGCTTGGTGGTGTTGCGTAATATCACGGAAATTAAGAACAGTTCCAATGACTGCTCGATTCACATTAAACAACGGACAGGCGGCATCCTCGATATAATATTCTTGACCATGTTTTCCGCTGAGAATAATATCGTCAGACGGCATATCAACACGCTCACCTGTCCGAAGTACTGCAGCAATAGGATTTTCAAATGTTGCATTGGTATGTGCTGATCGCAATATCAAGAGTTGCTCGATCGGCACACCAAGGGCATCAGCTTGAAGCCACCCTGTCAGCCGTTCAGCTTCAGGATTGAGAAAGGTAACCATTCCTCGGTGGTCCGTAGCAATGACAGCATCGCCTATATTCTGCAGGATCGCTTCAAGTAGTTGGTGGTGAAGTAAAAATTGCTGGCGCAATGTATGCTGGCGTATGACAATTTCAACACTTGCAAAGAGCTTTCCATAATTAATCGGTTTCAGCACAAAGCCTGACACTTCAATAGCCGTACACCGCTCTACGGTTGCCTCGCTTGCCTCTTCCTCTAGAAACAGAATGGGCATGCCATATTGTTTAAAGAGAATTGATGCCAGAGCAATACAATCCCACTCTTGCTGAAGAGCAATGTCAATACACGCAACATCGACAGTAGGGGTAGTTGATGCAATCTGAAGCGTAGCCTCTACTGTATCAACAACACCGACAACCATATATTCATGGAGCTTGAATTGCTGAACGAGATCATCAATTAAAACGACATCGGAAGACAAAATAAGAACTCGTCTCACTTGCGCAGGAAGTATGTAGTGTGGTAACATGATGGAACTTTGATAAGTATATGGTGTTATAGCATATGCTATGATTCGTGATATATCAATGGGTGTGAGGGTGTGACAGATTCAATGTTTTTGATATAGAAAACTTTGTTGATACAATCTCGTACAATACGCGGATATGCAATAGAGTAGCCTACTGTGGTTCTTGACGAAGTTCTTACTGAAAATACAAAGAGTTTTAAACCTTTGTGAGAAATTCAGTATCTCTTATTTTGCTGTTGTGCTACAGCTATCGAGTCCTCGCCAGTAGTTCGGCTCTTTCGATGCTTTTACCCTTTAGCAACACCTACACATGAATTTGCCTTTGTCATCTTGCTCTTACCGTTGCCTACACAATGCTCTAGGATTATTGTGCGTTTTGTTCTCTATGATCATCTGCGGAAAAGAAGTCTCCGCGTATCAAATCCACAGAGGGGAAGCCTCTACGTATCAAAATAGCACTCCTCAAGATTCAGTAGCAGTGATTGGTGCAGAAGATATTTCATGGGAGAAACGCGGACTACGTTTTACAAACTTTCCTTCACTTGATCTTGCAAACAAAGGCTGGCGATTTACCCCTCATCTGGATGCCAATCTCTTAGACACTACCGACATTGCCCGCAGTACTGTTCTTCAATCGCTCCCTCAATCATATGTTTCCATCAGTAGTGCTATAGATTCATCCCGACAATATATGGGGTGGTACTATTTACGATTTCGCGTGAAAAGCAATTTGCACAAGCGTGCCCTCTCACTTGTAACCTCTATGGTTGGTGCTTATGATGTTTTCATTGATGGTCGGCACATGGGCAGCTATGGCAAAACAGCTCTCGATCATGAATCTGAACAATTGGACTCTTATGGACAATACATTATTCGCTCGATTCATCTCACCGGGGATTCTACCATAACCCATGTCATTGCTTTTCGGTACTCCGCCTTTCGTATCGAACACCTCTATAAAAAATTAGGGGGCGGCTTACTACCCCGTGAGTTTGGTGTTCGTGCAGTGTTATCATACCCCGAAAAAGTTAAAAATTATTACGACTATGAGCGTTCCATTTTACTCTCCGGTGGTGTTGTTGCCGGTATACCACTCTTAATGATTTTTATTCACTTGTTCTTTTATATCGCCGACCGAAATGACCGATCCCAACTCTATCTCTGCTTATACAATGTTTTCAGCACCATTGTTGGTTTTTCCTCTATTCTTGGCAGAATTCATATTGGGCAGTCGATTGAAACCGCCAGTATCGCTAATATCTTCTTTTCTATCCTCGGTACACCTCTTATTGCCTCGCTCCTGATCCTTGTGCCATCAATGTTTCAGATTCGGTATTCTCTCATTCGTACCGGCATTCAGGTATCTGCCATTCTTGGTGTTATTCTGTTACCGCTCATTACTCGTTTTACCCGTACAGAACTGTTTCCCCTGCATTGGATTTTAATTGCCTTTTACGTAATTCTTCTGATCGAAGTGATTATTGTTTCCATACGTGTTATCAGGTTGCGTCAGCAAGAAAGTACTGTTGTCGGAATTGGTATTTTCTTCATGGCAGTTGGCTTGCTCAGTAGCATATATCCGATATTAAATGGGACTATTTTTTCTAACCGCAGTATTTTGATGTATGTCTTCGGTTATGTTGTTTTCTACACGGCATTACCAGTGACATTTTTAATCGTTACAGGTTTGCGTTTCTTCCACCAAAAACAAGAACTTCACGAAAGCCGTCAATCGCTTGCTATTACGAATGAACAATTACTCCCTGCCAATCAACCGCTGGAGAGCCGTGTAGAAGAACGAACACAACAGCTTAGCGATGCTTACGAAGAAGTACAACGACAACTTGATCTGCTTGACGATCAAGCACGAGAAATCGAAGTTATCAATAGCGCACTTTCAGAATCGAACGCTCATCTTGAAGAGAAGAATTATGAACTACGACTTCTTAACCAAGAAAAAAATTAATTTCTTGGCATAGCCGCCCATGACCTGAAAAACCCCTTGACCGGTATCAGTTTATCGGTAGAAATCATTGCAAAAAAAATTGAGCGTAATGACTCTACTATGGATATTCTTCCTCGTCTTACCGACATCAGTCGTACTGTACAACGTATGCAAGCAATCATTACCGGACTTCTCAATACGAGTGTACTTGATTCCGGTAATCTTCAATACCACTTCACCCATGAAAGACTTGGCTACATTCTTCATAAGTCTGTCAGTTCATCACGAGATTATGCTCAATCCAAAAGAATCACATTGATTCTCGAAGTACCGGCAGATAAAGAAATCTTCATCTATGTAGATCGCGATAAATTTCGAGAAGTTATGGATAACCTTATTTCCAATAGCATCAAGTATTCTCATCCCGACACAACGGTATATGTGCGTGGTTTCTCACACGACAACCGTATTCGTATTGAAGTTGTTGATCAAGGAGTTGGCATTAATCCCGAGGAAACCGATAAGTTGTTTCAACGCTTTTCTCGATTGAGTTCGAAACCTACAGCAGGAGAAAGCTCAACAGGACTTGGACTTTCCATTGTCAAACGCTATGTTGAGGCAATGCAAGGGCATGTTTGGGTTGAAAGTGCAGGTACCAATAAAGGAAGCAGTTTTATTGTTGAATTTCCTATTCCCCATAATAGCTCTTCAATCTGATATCGATTGAAGTATGTATGTTTGCCGATCTTCCTCAATAGTCTGTACCATGTTATTTTCTGCTATATCTATGCGTTTGGTTGTGTGCAGTTTCATCATACTTTGGGCGATGACACAATGTTATCATAGAGTCTATGGTCAATCTCCCTCGAAAGATTTCTTTACTCCGCAAGTTGTGTCATTAGAACAATTGCAAGCACGTATCACCCAGGCACGCGATACAGTTCTTGTTATCAACTTTTGGGCAACATGGTGCAAGCCCTGTATTCAGGAACTTCCTGCTTTTGAACGACTTCGCAAAGAATATGCCGAGCACATTGGCTCGAAGCATACTCGTCCTCTTCATATCATCTTAGTAAGCTTGAATTCAGTAAAAGAAATGCGCATAGTTGAAACATTTCTTCGGAAGCGTCGCTACGGTGCAGAGTCACTCCTGCTTTCTGCCGGCAACCCCAATATTTGGATTGATGCCATTGTACCCACATGGTCGGGTGCCATTCCCGCAACATGGATTGGTCATCCCGCTTCCAACAAAAAAATATTTCATGAGGGAGAAGTAACGTATCAGGAACTTACTTCGCTTCTTGATAAGTTTGTACTATCGCTCAGCAACAAACCATAATGGTATATGTACCTGTGGTTTCTTTTCTTCACGTTGTTCTAAGGTGTGCAGTTATGACATCCAACCGTTTTGCTCTTCGGGCAATTTCCATACTGACTGTGGCAGTAGCAATACTTTTATCAGCTTCTGCGCTTGTTGCACAAGATGGCTACAAGCCGGGTGATTATGCGCGCGATTTTTCGCTCAAGAATATCGATGGCTCTATGGTTTCCCTGCATGGACTAACCAATGCACAGGGAGCCATCGTCATTTTTACTTGTAATCACTGCCCATACGCAAAAAAGTATGAAGACCGCATTATTGCTCTTCATAACAAGTATGCCAACAAAGGATATCCTGTGGTTGCCATCAATCCGAATGATCCAACAATTCAACCCGAAGATTCTTTCACAAACATGGTGAAACGCGCCAAAGAGAAGAAATTCCCGTTTGCCTACATCATGGATGAAACCCAAGAAATCGCTCGTACTTATGGAGCAACACGCACTCCTCATGTGTATATCGTAGAGCGGTCAGGTTCGGGCAATACGCAACAATGGATTGTCCGATATGTTGGCGCGATTGATGATAATAGCGATGAGCCCTCTGCTGTGAAAGAACGCTATGTAGAAAATGCCGTAGATGCACTCCTTCAACGCAAAGCTCTCACTGTTGCCACAACAAAGGCAATCGGTTGCACAATCAAATGGAAAAAGAAACAAGGATAAGACATCGGTTTATCAGGACACAATAAAAATCCCCACTTGAGCATTTTCAAATGGGGATTTTTTTATCGTGAGTAGAGTACTACGCTTCAAGAGCAAATTCTTGTCGAATGTTGCTTGGTTTGTTATGCATTAAGCCTATATCTTTTCAACTTCGGCAACCAAATGCTTTCAAATACGGATTTATATCTTCTCATAGCGGTGCCGATTTACGTAGTCGTTGTTCTTTTTGCATCCACTCCGTAGTGAGAACTTTGCAAGCAAGTCCAATATCGATATTATGCGACCGAATCCGGAGCATAATTTGCCTTTGCCCTTTTTTGTTGGGCTTATTGCTGAGATAGAAGTTTATTGTAGGCATTTTTTTTACTTACCAATTTACTTACCATTTTTGGTACAAAATACACTTTCACTCGCTATCAAACGAAAAAGCCACTCCGTTAGGAATGGCTTGAAATCGTGCTTTGCGTGTCGTTTTACTATCATTCGATTTCATACGAAATCACGCTGAAGTAGCGAGGACAGGATTCACCAAAGTAGCTTAAATACTGTCTTCGTAGGTTTTTTACCTACCAAATACCTACACGCTATCAACGTACGATTATGTCTTTACAATCCTCTTCTTGTACTTCAACATTCTTACGTTTTTGTACTCGTGAATTCGTTCATCAGGTGTAACAAAATGCAGGTTGTACGCTTGTGCTATGGCTATATGAGTTCGGTCTATGGGGTCTTTGTGCTGTGGGTGGTATTCCATGTTTTCAAACCTTGCAAGAGCCGAAAGAGGAAAGATTTCTATGTATGCAAAATCTTGTTCATCTATCATTTTCCTTAGTTCCGAAATTGGCGCATTCAGAGGATCGAAAGCAAGCGGGTTTTTCTTTCGTTTGAGGGCAATTTCCCATAGACTAAAGAACGAAACATACACCTTATTTTCTGCTTCCGATAATTCTTCACGTACTGATTCGGGCAAATGCTTAGAATTTTTCAAGTACCAAATGAGTGTACAAGTATCGAGCAAGTAACTTTTCATACCAAATCCCCAAAATCAACTTTTGCTTCTATTTCTTCATCTGTCAAACCAAAGTCAAAGGGCTTTGTTATTGGCTTTCTTTTTCCTTTTCGCGTTTTCTTGTACGACCACGCCGCGACCGGTACGCCGTTTTCATCTATGATAGTCCCCTCATCGTAGGCAGTCATCGGCGAAGTGCTGGCTGATCGGCGACCGCTCGACAATTTTACACCACTTTTTTTTACTTCTTCGGTCTGCTCCTTGTGCTTTGTCTTGTTTTCGGCAACTTCAGATAAAATTTTATTCAAATTTTTTGCGCCAATCACCTTTTCCAATGCGTCAAGGTGTTTTATAGGCAATGGTTTGTCCCCGTAGCGGTGTATAAGCACGGCGTAATACTTCTCGCTTCGCTGTGTTTGTAGTGAAAGTGTCCGCAAAGACACGCCGTATCGCTCGACAATGAAGCGAAAATCGTTACCTGTTACAATGAAATGTCGCATTACTTGTATCGTTTTGTTGAAAAAATCACACTATACGCGCGCGTTTTCGCCTGCGTGTACCTACTTTCGCCCCACAAAGGTAACGAAAATATCTCAACAACGGAACAGGAACGGATCAAAAACGGAACGGCTTTTTTGAACAGGCGAGCATTTTAGCGGTTTCTTCGTGTATGCAAGGAGTGCAAATAATGCTTTTTTCATTGAAAAAACAGCACTTTTTGTCAGTGTATTACTCGGATTTGAGTAAAACGGCTCTTTTCATGGCTCTTCTTTGCCTCAATCGGCGCAAAATCTCTTCTTTGTGATGTTGGTAGTAGATTCTATTGTAATCTTTGCGCTCTTCGGCGGTGTATCGATCAGAAGAATACGCTGGTTTGGATATCGTCTTTTTCATGGGTAAAGTGTGAATGTTGGAAGATTCGGACAACCAAATTTACAGAATCAGAACAAAAAATGCCCCTTATCCGAAGACAAGAGGCATTATTCTCTTAAAGCTGTAATGATTTACTCAATGACTAATTATGCAAATTTCTTATATGACCAAACACCTATTCCAACAAGCAATATTAATACAATTGGGTTTGAGGCATATGTCTTCAACGTACCACTAATAGAAAAATCACCACTTCTTTTTTTAGGAATAATTCGAGGAATCGTTCCAGAAAATTCCCGAACTACTTGCCATTGTGAACTACTGATGAAGTCATATCCATTGGCACCATTTAAGATTGCAGTTCGTTCTATTCTGAAAGCTCCAACACGATTATTCACATTACCCTCAACCGTGTAGTATTCTGATTTATCATCGCTGTATCCAATGATAATTCCAACATGCCCACCATTTTCACGATATCTGTAAAATACATCACCAACTTGCGGTGACTTGGTTGTCATACCTTTACTTCGAGCTTCTGCAATCATATTACGAGTGGAACTCGTTGTTTGAAGTGGTAGTCTGCCGTTATTACCTGCACTCTTCCATGCGTCAAGAAGCACAGAAAATACAAATTGTGCACACCAGCTTTCCGAACCGATATCAGCATCGATTTTACGGCGCATTTCGTCAATACACGGCGCAGAGTTCTTTTTGACCTCTTTACACCCTTTCAGCAGTACTTCAATTGCACGTGCCACAATATGTTGTTGTAGTTTTGGCATTGCTTTCACCTATAAATAATTAGCAATAAGTTACATGTTTTATACTCATTTGGATTGACGCGCTATACATCAGAAAAAAAAATGCCTCTTATCACAGAAGACAAGAGGCACTATTTTCTTAACGCCGTAAAGGTTTGAGAACACCGAGACAGGAACGTGCGAATACCCCGCCATCCGTTGCGTCTTTACAGCAAGAAACGCACTACGCAAATATAACAAAAAGCCCATTACGAACGTAACGGGCTTGATTTCCTTGTGAGTATAATTGGACAGCAGGAATACGGCGTATGCGCAACAAGCGATATTCCACTCATATTATACTCAGAAATGCGCTTGACAAATATACGATTCTCAGGCAAAAAAATGCCTCTTGCGAAAAGCAAAAGGCACTTTTTACCCTATGTGCTGTGAATTTGTCATGGGCGACAGAAAAGCACTATAATCCGCACACCCTTCCGGTCTCACACCGGGTAAGTGCTGTACAAAAATAACATAGGCGTGGGGAAATTTCGCTAAAAACCCGTATCACTTGTAGGTGTTGGTGAAATTTCGCTAAAATCCCGCTTCCCATTTTTGGGAAAGGGAAATTTCGCTAAAAACAGAGTTTTTGATTTTTCCATT
>DHLT01000229.1:0-739 GCA_002405405.1 Ignavibacteria bacterium UBA4661
TCCGACATCAGGACGAATTTCTATGACAGGCAATGCTTGCGGACCATGCACTGCAACAGTGAGTTCACGCCCACCGATAAATTTTTCAAGGACAATCGACTGCGACCATGCTCCTGCCTGATTGATCGCATCGTGCAAGTCATCCGGTGTTGCCGAATGAAGAATACTCATACCGACAGTCGAACCTTGATCGTCGGGCTTGACGACAACTGATGGTCCCAATTCTGCAAGGATCGACGAAAGTAAATGCACATTCCCTGCCGATGACGGATCAACTGTAATACCCGGTGGAACAAGAACACGAGCGGCAGTCAAGACATCTTTCGTTAATGTTTTACTCATGCACAATGCACTGACTGCCATCTTGCTACCGGTATAACGAATACCACGCATGTCGAGCAATGCTTGCACATAGCCATCTTCTCCGTACTTACCATGCAGAGCAATAAACACGGTATCAACTCCATCAAGCAAAGGCGACATTAAACACTCTACAACCAAGCGCGGCGGATATTGTGCTAATTCTTCATAGCTCGGTTGAATACCGGCATTGATTGACATCGTTGGCACATCGAGAAGTCCTTGCGCACCAAGTGCCGGGTCGATAGCTTTTACGGTGTGCCCCATGCTAACTAATGCATGATAAATAGCACGCCCTGTAGCAAGTGATACATTACGTTCGGGCGAGATACCGCCCATGAGAACTGCTATGGTCATATTGAAATCTGACGATGATATT
>DHLT01000229.1:885-1853 GCA_002405405.1 Ignavibacteria bacterium UBA4661
TGACGATGATATTATTGTACAAAAGTATCGTGCAACTTACGCAAGAGCTGTAAATCCTCCCATGCGGGCTTTTTCCATTCGGGGCTACGAAGCAGAGCCGCAGGATGATAGGTTGCAATCAGCGGGATACCGCGATATTGTAATTGTTTGCCTCGTATATCGCCCATTTTGAAATTGCTTTTCATTAAGGTATTCACCGCTGTTAAGCCAAGTGCAAGAATAATCTTCGGTTGTACAAGAGCAATCTGTTTATGCAAATAGGGTTCGCATTGCTCTACTTCTGCCAGCTCCGGTCGACGATTGCCCGGTGGCCTGCACTTAATAATATTTGCAATAAACACATCTTTGCGATAGAACTCTACTGCTTCAAGCATCTTCGTCAACAACTGTCCGCCACGGCCTACAAATGGTTCACCTTGCGCATCCTCATCAGCACCCGGAGCTTCACCTACAACCATCAATGTTGCTTTCGGATTACCAACTCCAAAAACAAAATTCGTCCGCGTTGCCCCGAGCGGACAGTTCAAGCACGAACATATCTGTTCGCGTAATGTTACTAAATCAGGTGCTGACTGCCACTCGGCTGAAACAGTATTCGTTTTTTTCATAGTATGATCGACAGTAATATCCGCTGACTTTTCGAGGACATTTTTCGTTGTTCCGTTGTTTTGCTCATCGCGTGAATTCTTCTCTTGCTTTCTCTGCGGCTCTCCATGATACTCCCTTTGTACTTCATGTTGCGACCTCAAGTCCACATACGAAATCGCGCCATATTGTTCTTTTTGTTGCTCAAAATAGCGGAGAGCTTTTTCCACGAGATTGCTCAAGGAAGGTTCGGGGGACATACTCTAGGAAAGGATATTTTCAAAAAATGAACACACACAATCATGTGCCGCATCATACGGGATATTATTTCTCAAACACGGGATTTGTTGCAATTGGTGGTTTGGAGAAACTACCATCCATAC
>DHLT01000229.1:1997-7518 GCA_002405405.1 Ignavibacteria bacterium UBA4661
GTCTTCGAGGAGCAGGTCAGGCGTAATAACACTTGGCGGAAGGAATTGCGAACCACCGGAAAAAAACGGTGGCGTTACAGCAAGAGCATAAAAATTATACGCTGTTTTGCGCTGGCTCACAGCAACAATATCCTTGAAAACCTGTGGCACAAGACCCGTTGCCTCTGTACCGCGCATCAACTCTTCTTTACCATTAGCATACACTTTATACACCTCAAGCAGTGCCATTGTGTTTTCACCACGCATGACAGGGAAATCACCCGATGTTAAACCAAAGAGTGTGGTAAAAAGAATATTCGGATTGACTGCTTTGCGTACAACAATCCCAAAAGGCAACTCACGGTCTTTGCAAAGTTTGAGCATTCGTTTTTTCAGATCCGCCGTTGACACTTGTTTCGAACGCTCGGCGGATAATTCCACGACACCATACATTGGTGCACCACCACGTTGATGTCCATTAGATTTTTTAACACGCTTATGCGGAATCCGCGATGACAACAATGTCCGCAAATATCCCTTGTCCACAATCGTGGGCGACTCTGCAAGGATGCCATCATCATCGACTTTATACGAACCAAAAAGCGGAGTGCGCTGCGCACCATTGACAAACTCTTCTTGTGTTGGTTTAACTGCCATCGTTAAAAATTCCGGCAGAACACGTCCACCAATTTTATTCTGAAATGCCGTATTACGCTGGTTATCGGGCATACCGCGCTCGGCAAGCATTGGACGTTGCGTTGGGATATAGGGTAAAAATCCTTGTGCTAATAATTCAGCAGCGGCTTGTCCTTCAAACAGTACGGGACCCGAATAACTATCAAATTTCGGTGCAGAAACTAACTGCGTTAGTGTTGTACAGATCTCTCGCATGGCACGCTTCAGTGAGTCAAGCGAAGGTAAACGTGCCGGTGATTTGCTATATGCGGAGTATACATTAGCAAGGGGCATGCCATCGGTTGATTGGGCAGAACACACAATTTCAATACCACAGGATATTGAAAGTTTCACGTACTCGCGCCCCTCGGTATTCACAAAATACCTGCGTTCGGGAATATACTCGATATTGACAGCGGAGTTTTGTAAAGCGGGAAATTCCTTGGCAATTGCCGATACTTCAACAACAATCCTTTGCCATTCCGCCATCGAGAATGTTGGTGCAATACTTGTATCAATACGGCGTTCAGGAGGGAGCAAAACAAAATCCGGTAATGAGTCTTGCTCTGCGCGATTCTGTAAGGCGGCTCTTTTTTTAGCAAAAATTTCTGCAGATTGTTTGAATGCGGCGTCGGTAGCAAGCCACAATTCACGACGCAGAGCATTATAATCAGCATCAAGAGCTGTTCGTCGATTACGGAAAGATTCTTCATCATCGGATGAACCAAAAAATCCTAATCCTACATCGAAGAAATTGGTATTGTCCATTTGGGGTGTGCCTACACGTACACTACTGCTGATCGTGCGATCGCTCCGTGATTGCGCTTCGCTAAGCGTTCCGAACTGCGCACGAACATGATATTCGGTTCGGTCGGTAAGTGTATAATCCACATAGTAAGGTGTCGGTACATTCGGTAGTCGTACTTCACGAATGCTCCTTTGTGCTTCGTCACGCAAAGCACGAAGAATTGTTTCATGCGACTGTGCAAAAAGTGTGGTACTGCACACACAACAAACAACAGATAATTTCAGCAAAAAGGAGTATCGCATCATAGCTTATGAATTCGTAGGAAGAATATCAATTGTTCTTTTGTGTCGAAATAGGCGAGGGCAGGATCGGGGGTTTTGCTTGCGATTTCGATTTCTTTTGTGCTTCAATCACCGACACCAATAAACTTGGTGATGATGCCGACACCGGCACACCACCGGACTCTGCGCCGCACACACCATTAAAGATACCAAGATCATTTGCTGCGGCTTGGATCTGTTTGAACGTTGTCAGCGGCGTACCGATCAAATCAACACCGCGTACTAATTCATCAGCACGACCATCGGCAAAAATTTTATACACAAGCAAAGGCTGTACATTGAACGCATTCGGCAGAGTACGCTGAGTAAAGGTAAATCCACCCGAAATTTCTACAAAGTACAACCCAAACTCTTTCCCCTGCTTTTTGCACTCGGCACGGAGCAAAGTGCGAAGAGAGTCGAATGATACTTGATTGCGCACCTGCACTAAAAGATTCGATTGGCGAGCAACAACACCAAATCCCGATTGCCTCCGCCCATGACCATTCGATTGAGAGAACCGTTCAATTGGCGACCGCGACATTAAGAAATTTTGAAAAGCACCATCTTTTACGGCAACAACTTTTTGCCCTAATACGCCTTCATCGTCATACCGATAATGTCCCACGACATCGCGTCCATTCAGAGTGGTAAGAGTAGGATCAAATGTTACATCGATAAAATCAGGAAGAATTTTTTCGCCGATAAGATTTTTAAATGTTTGGCTTGAGCGCACATCTTTTTGACGATGCCCCTCAATACGATGCCCAAAAATTTCATGAAAAAAAACACCCGATGCCTCACCCGACAGAATTGCCGGACCGGAAAATGTTTCGATGAGCGGTGCTTGACGGAGTTTTCCTAAAAGATTCACAACCGTAGTAATATCGCTTGCCATAGCTTGTTCGCCGGGCAGACCTTCGGGTGTGAAAGCAAAGTATGAGCGGTACAAAGGAAGAGTCATACCATCATCGGCTTTCGTCATACCTTGTGCAAAAACACGAATATAACTATCGCCTGTTTGCAAGATCGTACCTTCGCTATTGACAAACCACCGTGTTGTTACTTCAGCACGCAAAAAAACTTCGCCTTGATAGATTGCCGGATCAGCAGCAAAAAGCCGTGAGAGCCGCTTCAAACGATTTCTCCAAGCGAGTGTATCAAAAGCAAAAACACGTACCTGCTCGATAGCTTGCACAGGTTGTTCGCGAGAGAAATCCGGCGAAGCATCTTCTTCCTTAACCTTGACGGCTTGATTACTTACCACTTTCACATACCGCTCAACCGATGATTTGTATTGACGATCGGTAGCAAGCCACAATGCAGAGCGAAGTGCCGCAACATCATTGCCAATCGGGAATGACGAGCCTCTCGACATTGCGGGTTGCTCAAAATTGGAACCGCGTAATTGTCGTGTATTATCCACTTGGTATGAACCGACACGCACATCAATATCAAGTGTCCGCTGGGTATTTGCATCTTCAAGAACAATGTCGCCAAATGAGGCAGACATCGTCATTGAGCGTACTTCTGTTACGGCATACCCTATAAAATAAGGGGGATGTTGCTCCGACGAAAACTTTTGCATTGTGCGCTGCATTTCAGCACGCATCGCTTGCAGAACGGGATGCTCCGTTTGTGCATGGAGTTGATACGGCACACCACCTATCATCAGGAACAGGCTCAACAGCAGAATAGATAGGATACTTTGAGATAGATAACGGCAACAACAATTTCGATCCACGCGCTTTGCTCTCCTCATCAATGAGCAATGATACAAGAAAATAATTCTTTCTTTTTGTTCTCTACATTTTCACACAACACATACTTCCAATAACCAATAGTTTGAAATAAACTATTGGAAGACAGCCCTATTCTACGGGTGCGAGATACTGTTTGCTAAGTACTTCAAGATTATCTGACAACTCGTATACAAGCGGATTTGCTGTGGGGATATTGAGCTCCAACACTTGTTCTTTCGTAAGATGCTCTAAGTGCATTGCCAGGGAACGCAGTGAATTACCATGCGCGGCAATAAGAACATTTTTTCCTTCACGAAGTTTTGGAGCAATTTCTTCTTCAAAGTATTTCACCACACGAATTTGCGTCATTTCAAGGGACTCACCATTCGGCGGTGGCACATCATAACTGCGTCGCCAGATTTTGAGCTGTTCCAAACCATATTCACGCCCTACATCATCTTTGTTCAAACCCTGCAAATCACCATAGTGCCGCTCATTCAGTGCTTCATGCCGTGTTGTAGGAATGTTCGTTTTACCTGCATCGGTAAGTGCAATCTCGGCTGTACGCATCGCACGAGTCAGCACTGATGTGAAGAGATAATCAATATGATAAGGTTTCAAGAGTGTACCGGCGCGATGTGCTTCTTGCACACCTTGCTCGGACAAATCTTGATCGACCCAACCAGTAAAACGATTTTCAAGATTCCATAAGGACTGACCATGACGAAGCAAAATGAGTGTAGGCATACTGATTTTTGTAAAAGAATGTTAGAGAGAAAAAGTTTTAGTAATGATATTGGGATACAACAATGAATGCACGATTAACTCATGAAGCGTTTACCCAATCGATTACACGCTTTAAAACACGGCGTTCATCGTCTGTAACAACTTGATCGGCGGCAACCACATACTTGCCATAGCGCGTCAGGAGTTCTTTCAAATTAGCTTGTGCCGTATAGGAGCGACTACCCAATTGACGCAAGAGTGCCAGCGTTTGGATAGGAACATTCGGGTTTGCACGAATGTCATTTAGGAGCTTGTTGCTCACTTCGGTTACCTGCTTCTTGGTATTCTCTGTTAAATCATCCCATCCATTGATAATGAGTGTGTGACCAAACATAATTCCGGCAACTGTTATCATAAACAAGCCGCGCTCTTCATCGCCAAAATCACGATCAGCAATACCACACAATAGGGTAATCTTAGCAATATCCATGAGAATAGTTGAGCGAAACTTCATGGAAATTTGCGCCGGCAATTCTACTTCCATCTGTGCTATAGTTTTCGTGATTGCAACAGCATCGCGAATAGAATTCAAATGAATGTTCATACTATGAGGTGATGATAATGAGAAGAAGAAAAAGAAACAGAGGCTTACAATACATGAGGCATCGTTGAGCACTATCAAACATCGGAGGTGGACTGTGCAGGCTCACACAACTCCATCAAGACACCATTGGTGGATTTCGGGTGCAGAAAAGCAATCAGCATATCATGTGCACCGGGCACGCCATGCGCATTGATGAGTTGCACTCCTTCACCTGAAAGTCGCTTCAATTCCTCGTTTACGCCTTGTGTTGTGAATGCAATATGATGAATACCTTCGCCACGTTTTTCAATAAATTTTGCAATTGGTGAATCGTCATGGGTCGCGGCAGTCAATTCGATCAGGACATCGCCTTGTTTGAAAGATGCAATAGCAACTTTTTGTTCATCGACGACTTCTTCATGAAAGTGCTGTACTTGAAAAATTTTTTCAAAGAGGGCTTTGCTTGCCGACAAGTCGCGTACGGCAATACCGATATGATTTACACCTTGTATCATAACCTTGAAATCTCCTGAACATCATCATAAAAAAGTCGTAAAACGAGAGATCTACATAGGAGAACTCTATGCCGGTACGATCATCGCTTCCGCATCAGCTAATTGATCAACTGTATTGACACCAAGTACCTCATGAAAAGCATCCGTTTTCCATGCACGAACAACATGCCCTTCTGCTAAGAGAATTTCCACAATCGTTGTCAGGTAGTACTCGCCTTGCGCATTGTTATTCG
>DHLT01000229.1:7637-8211 GCA_002405405.1 Ignavibacteria bacterium UBA4661
GTTATTCGAAACCTTTTTGAGCGATGCAAAAAGGTGCCCTGCGGAAACAATATAAATGCCACTGTTGATTTCTGTAATCTCACGCTCTGCTTCGGTTGCGTCTTTATGCTCAACAATTTTAAGAACATTACCCCTATCATCGCGGACTAATCGACCATAGCCGGTTGGATCGGGTGCTTCTACCGACAACACTGTCAGCACAGCATGAGTACGCATGTGCTCTTCAGTAAATGCACGCAATGTTTCTGCACGAAGCAAAGGAACATCACCCGACAGAATGATAACATTACCGGTAAAATCACGAAGAATGGGCTCTGCTTGATCTGCGGCATGACCGGTACCCAACTGCGGCTCTTGTACTGCAAAGTGCATTGGATACTGCGCTATAGGGAATGTTGCTTCAATAAACTGTTGTACGGCTTCACGCTGAAATCCAACGATCGTAACGATATACGCAGGATTCAATGAAAGTGCCTGGTGCATAACATACTCGATCATGGGTTTACCATGCAATTCAAACAGCACTTTCGGCTTGTTGGGATTATTCATACGGGTGCCCTTGCCGGCGGCAAGG
>DHLT01000229.1:8320-9425 GCA_002405405.1 Ignavibacteria bacterium UBA4661
GGTGCCCTTGCCGGCGGCAAGGATAACCACACTCACAGATTGTTCAGCCATACAAAAGACTAATACTCAATAAAACAACAGAACAACTTCTCTTCTCAAACTTTTCTTTTGGTGTTACCGACTACATAAATCCTAATTCCAACATAGCAACTTCCGACATTTTGGAACGCTCCCATGGTGGATCAAACACTACATCGACCAAACAACTTTTGACATCAGGAATATCAGCAAGACGTTGCTCGACCTCGCCCGGAAGCGTTCCGGCGGCAGGACAATTTGGCGAGGTCAGTGTCATCTCTACCTGCACATTGTTGTCTGCATCAATTGCCACCTTATATATGAGACCAAGTTCAAAAATGTCCACCGGAATTTCCGGATCATAGCAGGTTTTCAGAACACTGGTAATACGTTCTTCCATTTCCGGAACTGTCCCTGCATTGATAAATGTTGTTTGCATTACATCTTCCCCCTTTGATTCATTGTTCGTATATCATTATTCGTACATCATCGTCCACATCATCATCCGTCGCCGATCACTCGCGTCAGCAAGCACATCGTATTATTGCTACCAACGTAGACGCGCAATATACAATCCAAAATGATTTGGGGTATATGCTTGGTAAAGAATTTACGTGATCGTCGTAAGTGAATCGTACTCATGAGACATTGGACAAACACACCTGCGAAAACCAAAACATTAGCGTAATTTTGCCTAAAGAGAAACTTCACTTGTATCTGGTATGAATGACAAGGTATGGATAGTAGTTGTGTAGGATACCATTACCATGCGTTTATATCTTCACTCACTCATACTTTGACTCTTTTAATTTCTGCCTATAATCCATTATTTCCTTTTTTCACATTTACGAACATTATGAAATTTGGTGTCCTCACAGGCGGTGGCGATTGCCCCGGCATGAATGCATTTATTCGCGGCATTGTCCGCACAACGCTTAACCTACGTCCACAGACATCAGTATGGGGTGTCATAGACGGTTGGAAAGGTTTACTCGACAATAATTTTCGCCGTTTGAACAAGCTCGATGTTGCGGGCTTAACTACCCGTGGCGGTACGATTCTCGGAACCTTGCGTATGCCTGAACTT
>DHLT01000229.1:9554-19206 GCA_002405405.1 Ignavibacteria bacterium UBA4661
ACCGCGACCTGCAAGAAACTGTTGCACGCAATGTGCATGATAATGGCTTCGACTATATTTTCGTGTGTGGTGGCAATGGCAGTCTGAAAGCGGCAAGTATTATCAATCAAATTTGCCGCGAACAAAAATTGCGTACACGCTTCTTGGTATCGCCCGGTTCGATTGACAATGATGTGGTCAACAATCATGGTGCTTCGATTGGTTTTTATAGTGCGGTCGATAAAAGTTTAGAAATGCTCGAATGGATTCGCGACACTGCCAGCTCGCACCGCCGTGTGTATATCTTGCGTTCGATGGGTCGCATGTCGGGCTATTTATCGCTTTTTGCAGGTATTGCATCCGGTGCTGAATATGTCATTCTCCCTGAAGAAGATGTCGATTTTGAAGACTTGGCTACAGTGATTGCCGAGCGCGATAAAGATACTCGCATTATTGTGAGCGAAGCATACGAGCATTCGCTTGATGACATACGCAAAATTCTCGAGGATGTCTTCGAGCGACGCAATATTCATCGCGAAATTCGTACCGTCGATATGGGCTATTTCCAGCGTGGTGGTAAAGCGGCTGTAACTGATATTTTACGTGCAAGTTGGATTGCTTACCGCATGGTGCGCGATGCTTTTGCACAATGTGAAAGTGGCTTCTACACTGCATACTATACCGGTGATTCCCCTGCTCCGATTCCCCTTGAAGTTGCTGCCAATGATGAAGTTTCCAGCCATCGTGAAATTCCGCAAGATCTTATCGATTTCGCTTTAGCGTTGCGATAATTGTTAATGATATTCTATTATCAGACTACAAGACGATGAAAATTACATCTCTCGTCCATATACTTGCCCCTGCTCCCCAAAGAGTGTTTCTTCTTGACAGTGCAGGGGCTTGTTATTCTGCACTACTCCTTGGTCTCGTACTGGCTTCGTGCCCGACACTGATTGGTGTTCCGCAGACTACACTCTACGAGCTATGCACCGTAGCAAGCATTCTTTGTCTCTCGTCGCTCGGCTCATATATTTTTCTCCGCCATATATGGCGCACAGTATTGCGTTTCATCGCTGTGGCTAATCTCCTCTACTGTCTGTACACAGCTTTGTTGGTCTTTCAATTGTGGCATGAAATCACCTTCTTTGGCATTGTATATTTCGCTGTGGAGATACTCATTATCGTGGCACTTGCTTTCTTTGAGCTGTGGTTTTCGAGACGTGGGGGGACACTCCATACCACTGCGTCAGCATAACTTGTCGCGCTTTCACATGTCCGTTATTGAAGCATTCCTATATTTGCTAAATTCTCTTTGTGCTACTCTTCTTGATGGACAGCCATGTGCGGACGCTACTCGATGTTTTCTTCTGCCGAGAAGATTCATACCCGATTCAACATTGATGATATTCCTCAAGACACAGTATCAGGCGATTCTACCTCGATCAAACCACGCTACAACATCACGCCCATGCAGAATGTTCTCGCTATCACGGCTGAGAAACCCCGAAGATTACAATCAATGCAATGGGGCTTGCTTCCCTCATGGGCAAAAGATAAAAGTATGAGTGCGAAAATGTTCAATGCCCGTGCAGAAACCATCCTCGAAAAGCCGTCTTTTCGTACCGCTTTTGCCCAACGTCGATGCTTGGTACTTGCCAATGGCTTTTATGAATGGGAGAAAAAAACAGGTCAGCCCTATTATGTATCGCTTAGCTCCGGTGAATGCTTTGCTATGGCGGGTCTGTGGGAAACATGGCAAGACCCCACGACCAAAGAAAGCATGCGTTCGTGTACCGTCATTACCACCGAACCCAACAGCATGATTGCTCCGTATCATCATCGCATGGCGGTGATTCTTCAACAAAAAGATGAAGATATATGGCTCTACCATACGATACTCCAAGACCGCTTGCTTACCCTGCTTCGTCCGTACCCCGCAGAAGAACTTCAGATTGCTCCGGTATCAAAATTGGTTGGGAATATCCATCATGATTCGCCAGATTTGATTCATCCGATTGATCTCACGCAAGCACGTTCTTCTTCAGAACATTCTGTCCTTGATGATCTGCAATTGTTTTGAATCACTTTTCTTTTCATCATCCTTCTACCTTTTGCTATGCGCCCTTTCGTATTCTCTCTCCTATGCTTTATTCTTGCATCGGCATTCTCTACACTAACACTCTCTGCCATGCCCTTGCAAAAGCCAACCAAGACACAATGCTTGGAACGTATTCACTCCATTGTGAGCAAATACAAAGCATCTGTGGGTGTTGCGGTTATTCAGCCGGACACACGCGATACACTTGTCATCAATGGCAACAAGCATTTCCCCATGCAGAGTGTGTTTAAATTTCATATTGCTCTAAATATTCTTCATAGTATCGATCAAAAGAAATATAGACTCACCGATAGCATTCGCCTCCGGAAAGCTGACTTGGATAATGACTTGTGGAGTCCACTGCGCGAGAAGTATGGGCGCACTGGCATAACACTCACGCTTGATGAAATTCTTCGCCCTACGGTGGCACAAAGCGACAATGTTGGATGCGATGTCCTGCTCCACAAACTTGGCGGACCAAAGGCATTGCAAACTTATCTGCACAAGAATGGTATTCGTGATATTGCTGTTGCCATCAACGAAGCAACCATGCAAGCGCATTGGGCGAGACAATACGAAAATTGGTCAACACCTTTGGCATCTGCACAAGCACTCTTAGCAACATTTCACGCGAAAACATTACTCTCCAAAGAAAGCACCGAGTATCTTTGGAATGTTATGGCGGGCACAACAACCGGTGCCAACAAACTCAAAGCACTGCTACCAGCAGGCACAACAGTTGCGCACAAAACAGGATGGTCAGGCGCGAAGAATGGTCTTACTGCCGCATCGAATGATATTGGCATGATCGTGCTACCCAATCAACAGCGTGTGGCAATTGCCGTATTTGTTGGCGAGTCGTATGAAAACGAAGACACTAATTGTCTCATCATCGCAGAAATTGGCAAAGCCGTGTGGGATTATTATACCGCGCAATAGGAGTACCGAGGGGAACTCCGCACAACACCGCCTTTTCGACATCGAAAAGAACATCAAAACCTCGTATAAGAATGGCATCAATAAGCCATTCTTGATGAAAAATCATGCATCATACTTGATAGGAAATATGCGCCGATACATTGAACAAAACGCCTGAAAAAAGTTTTCCACATACTCTATCATATACTCTATTTTTTAAAAATCAGCTGTGTAACTTGATAGGTAATCAGGATTCGTGAGTGTGTTCCTATGAAGCTTGTTTTGTATGAATGTTCTTGTGAACACTGACATTATCTTTTATACACTTTCAGGACATATTTATGCGTTCTCGCTCTTGGATTGTACTTGCTTTCTTGCTTTGCATTCTTGCAACTGTATATGGAACATGTTCAGCTCAATCGCAACAAGTAAATATCATTACTCATGCCATAACAGCATCATCATGTACGATTAGTATTGCTGAAATTAACAGAGAAACAATCACATCCTGCACGGTGCAAATAACCCTTGCTTCTTCGCCGGGTACATTACCTACATCAACAATAACCACTCGCGCAACACTCACAATGCAGTCTCCACGTACAACATTTTCATGGTCGCCGGGAACAGTTGCACGAGTAGAGGTCGTTGCCATTGCACCTGCAAAAAGCTCAGCATGGTGTAATGGCGGCTGGGCTTCACCGTATTTTATCAGCAATCCTTTGTCCTCGCTTCAAGCCATGATAACAGATTCACGTATCGATACGCGTGCAACGACCACATTATTGGAACCCATGCTCCAAGATTCGCTGACATATGTTATAAATGCAAGCTCTATTGTTTTGTTACCGACTACTCCTTCACCGCTTCGTTTGGCAATTGCTTTCGATACAGTGCTGACAGTCTTATCACAGCAAGGATTTACGCTCCGCGATGCCTGGGTTCGTGATTTTCACATTGCTTTATGTCAACATGAGTCTCCGATATTCCCCACGAACATTTACGCACTTATTCGTCCGCAGAGACCATCGGTAGAATTTTTTAATGCACTCAATAGAGCATGGACAGATATTGCTCGGCAATCAGCTCGTGTAACCAGTGGTTTAGGTTCTGCCGATAGAACACGTATTAGAGAAATACTATCTTCTACCAACCAATTCAGTCGATACTACAATTTGACGAATACAAGCAATACCACATCCGTCAGTGGCACAGCTCAGCAAGAGCGTTTGCAGGTGCAGATTGCACCGCAACCAATCGAGGGACAAGCAACCATAACGATCACAACACCTTCTCCTTTGACTGCCGATATTCGTCTTGTCAATATGCTCGGGCAAACTATTGCTGTGCTTGCACAAGGGCAACGTTTGTCGGCGGGTGTGAATGCCTTGTCTATAGCAAGCGCAGGACTTGCCAGTGGTGTGTATGCTGTGCAGGTCGTAGAAAGTGGGCGTATTCTGCATACGCAGAGTGTCGTGGTAACGCGATAGCCTCCGTTTTTCACCCTACCCCATCTGTTTTTCTCATGTCCATAATAATTGCTTATGTCTTCTCTTTTTCGCTTCTCGGTGTTTGGAGCTTTGCTTTTCTTTATTCTGCCTACGATGTATGTCTCTTGTGTTGCACAAGTGCGACCAATGACGATTATACCCCACGCAATCACGGCATCATCGTGTACAATTGGTGTTGCTGAAATCAACAATGGTGTGTTGACATCATGTACAGTGCAGATTACTCTTTCGTCATCACTGTTTTCATCAGCATCTGTGTTTTTTACAACTCATGCGACGTTAACTAGACAGACACCACATACAACCTTTGCATGGTCGCGGGGAGTAGTAGCACGAATAGATATCGTGGATATTACTCCTGTCATCACTCCTGCTTGGTGCTTCAATATAAGTCAATGGGCTTTTCCTCATTTCATAAGCAATACTTTTTCAGCTTCGCCAGCAGAAGTCACGGATTCACGTGTGATGAGCATACCTTCTGAACCGCCTCTTGATGCACAAGATTCGTTGAATTATTTTATGTATACGGTGTCAAGTAACAGCCCTCCGCTGCGTTTTATATCGGTTATAGACAGCACGCTTGGGGTGTTGGCACAACAAGGGTATCCACTACGTGATGTGTGGGTGCGTGATTTTCATCTCGGTTTATGTTCCGGAGATTTGGTTGCAGTTAGTTATGTGTATGCGTTTATTAGGTTGCGGAGGCCATCACCTGATTTTATCACTGCACTACGTCAAGCAGTATCAAGTGCTCGTTTTTTAGATGTTATCCAAGCACCCTTCTCCACTCAATCGGTACCATCTACGCGACAAACTATTGGACAAATGATTGGTTTCACGACCTCCTATCAATTTACTCGCTACTACAACTTCACGCGCACCACATCAGTCGGTGGCACAAGCCAACCGGAACGTTTGCAAGTGCAGATTGCACCGCAACCAATCGAGGGGCAAGCAACCATGACGATCACAACACCTTCGGCACTGACAGCTGATATTCGTCTTGTCAATATGCTGGGGCAGACTATTGCTGTGCTTGCACAAGGACAACGTTTGTCGGCTGGTACAACTACTTTGCCGATAGCAAGTACAGGACTTGCAAGTGGTGTGTATGCCGTGCAGGTCGTATCAAGTGGTCGTATTCTGCATACGCAGAGTGTGGTGGTAACGCGGTGATACATGGCACCCAAGAGGTCTTGATTGCCCTCTTGGGTGGGTATTACTCAAAAGCTACCGACAACCTCGTCACACACCCGTACTGCCAAAGCCACCCGCACCGCGCTCGGTAGCATCGAGTGCCTCGACCAATCGCCACCGAATATGTTCGTAGCGAGCAACGACCATTTGTGCGATACGATCACCACGTTGAATAGTAAATGGCTCCGTGCCTGCATTGGAAAGAATCACTTTGATTTCACCACGATAATCGCTGTCAATCGTTCCCGGAGCATTCAGCGAAAACACGCCATGCTTTGCTGCCAAGCCGCTCCGTGACCGGATCTGCGCTTCAAAACCACGTGGCAGAGCAATGGCAATACCGGTCGGTACAAGGCGGATAGCACCGGGCTGAAGAATCATCGGCTCATCTATCACGGCATACAAATCCATACCGGCTGAACCTTCTGTTTGATATTGTGGCAAGGGAATATCCTGTACGGCTTGTACCCATTGGATAGGAATTTCTTGTGGAATGGCAATCGTTTGTGTTGTCATGATGTGCTGTACTAATGAGAAGAATGATGAGGGAATGATAATGAATTCTGCTCTGCAATCAGGGCTTCAAGAATGCCGACATAGCCCGCAATACCCTGCTCTAATTCATCGCAGTAAATAAACTCGCCCGCTGTGTGCGAACGCTCCGACATGCCGGGTCCTATCTTGACCGAAGGATAAGGAATCACTGCTTGATCCGACATCGTAGGCGAGGCGAATGCCGTATGCCCAAGCCGTAATGCTGTCTGCACAAGAGGATGCGATTCATCAATCGATGAAGGACGCAAACGCACGGAGCGCGGTGCAATTTCATAGCGAATGGCATCGGGTATTGCAGAGCGAAGTTCTCGTTGAATGATTGCAACAATCTCTTCATTGCTGTACGCATCGGTCGTGCGAATATCCACAACAAATGAGCATCGATCAGGAATGACATTGTGCTGTGTACCTGCTTGCACTTGCGATAGCGTCATTTTGACAGGACCCAAGCGCGGCGATACTTTTTCAAAGCGATACGCGCCAAACCATTCAATAATAGGCAGAGCATTGTAAATAGCATTCGCAGAACGTTCCCACACCCGCGCTGAATGCCCTGCACTGCCATAGACAAGACCATCGAGAACAACCAATCCTTTTTCAGCGGTAGCGATATTCATACCGGTTGGTTCGCCAACGATAGCAACATCAATAGAACCTAATTCTGCAAGGATGGATTCTACGCCATTCTTGCCGATAATCTCTTCCTCAGCTGTTGTTGCGAGCACAAGATTAAAAGGCATATCCGTACGCTCATAGCAATACACAAAGCTTGCAATTAAGCCACACAAGGGCGCACCGGCATCATTGCTCCCCAAGCCGATCAATTTCATGCGATTGTTCTCTTGCACCATCATCGGCGTGAATGGATCGCTCTGCCAACCGCTCACGGGCTTGACGGTATCATGATGCGAATTGAGTAATATGGTCGGCTTTGCGGTGTCATACGCACGATTGCACGACCACACATTGTTCATACGCCGCTCGGTGGGAATACCGCGCTCATGAAGAAATTCTTGAATACAGGTTGCCGTAGCATCTTCCTCGCGGGAAAAAGAAGGTATGGCAATCAATCGTTGTAACAACTGTAGTGCATCGCGGGTACAATCTTGAAGAGTAAATCGCATAGACATCAAAAGAGAAATCGCTTAAAATCAACTATACTGAAAATCGACTATACCATGGCAAAATACCTGTGGCAATCCATGCTTGAATATCTGCTACTCTGCGCTGAGTCGTATGATGCGTTTGCACGGTACGAATCAAGTTTTGCGCCAAGCGCCTACGCAGAGATTCTTGTGTTTGCAGTGTGTGGAGTTGTTCTGCCAAACGTGGCGCAACCACCGTTACATCGCCATCATCGAAGAGAAAAATATCAGCGCCATCGATAAAAAGAAGATCGGTAAGTGGTCGCGGGAATGAGCCATGCGGTCGCCATGACACTACGGGAATACCCGCACTTGCCGCTTCGACAATTCGGTTGGAATATCCCCGAAAATTTGCCGGAAGTATAATAGTTGTATTCCATTGCGCCAAGGTATGTAAATATGCTTTGAACACATTTTCACGAATGCGACGAAGCACCTGTACATGCTCAACAAGATTCTGCCATGTTGGTTGATGTTCGTTGTGCAGTGCGCCATGCAGAACTGCTTGCGCTTCTTCATACAGCACATGGAACTGCACCTCGCTGCCAAATGCTTGCTCAACACGCGGCATAATCTCAATCAAGTTCTGTAATGCAGGATGAGCAACATATTCGGCACGCCGCTCATACGCTACCCCTGCAAATCCTGCACTTTGGTACTGATGTTCGTGTTGTACGACTTGCGCATTCTGCACAAAACGTTCGGGAATTGCCCAAGGGCAAAACATGGTATTGTATCCCTGCTCACGATAGTACACGGCATCGCCTTCATCCATGCAACATAAGTGCGTGAAGTATGGCAATATATCCTCTGTTTCTCGACGAGCTTCCCACAAGTCCGCTTTAGAACTTGTACCATGCAGTGACTCGGGAATAATTGCAACACGAATAGGTGCATTGTTTTGCAACCAAGTGAGGGTATTATCCTTGATTTGATGATGGCGAAGCATGACAAATGCTTGGTCGAACCACTGACCCGATACTTGCTGTATGTCCGTTTGACTCCGCAAAAGATGCTCGATATGATACAACCATGAAGCATGGTATGATGAGGGAATTTCATAAATCCCGGGGATAGTAACAATCGTATTACTCTGCACCGCTCCATATGGCAAACGCAACCCTTCTTCCCACCCGTAGTGAATACCATATTGCCACAAGCCACCCTTCTGCCACGATAAAAATTCAAAGGGCACAAACAGAATTCTTTGACCGCCATATCCGGCTTGTATCGGCAGAATATGCTGTTGCGATTGGATAGTATGTTCTGCTGGCGGCATCATGATACAGTGCGTGTTGCTGAAGTACGAAGTTCTACCACCGGTGCTGTGAGCAAAGCATGCAGTGCGGCAGCAATATTCTGCTTCGGTAGAGATGTGAACACTACACGCATTGCTTCGCGAATACGGTCGATACCAAGATTACCGATGCTGCCAAGATGCGTGTAGGTTGCATTGCGCTCCGGCTTGTAGGTGCCTTCGGCAATCTGCGCACCAATTGTTTGGTAGGCAGTACGAAAAGGCATCCCATTCTGCACTAATCGATTCACTTCTTCGACTGTGTAGAGATAGGTATATTTTTCATCATCGAGAATGGTCGTATGCACATCGATATGATCCAAACTCATGCGCATCATCGAGAGACAATCCTGCAGGGCATCAATATGAGGAAAGAGATACTCTTTCAAGAGTTGTACGTCACGGTGATACCCGGAAGGCATACTACTCAACATCATCGTTATCGTATTCGGTAATGCCATAAGAGCATTGGTGCGCGCTCGAATTAACTCAAACACATCAGGATTTTTTTTGTGGGGCATAATCGACGAACCCGTTGTCAATACATCGGGAAAGCGCACAAAACCATAGTTAGCACTCGTGTAAAGAACGATATCGGTCGCAAGTTTATTCAGGGTTGCCGCAATGTTTGCCATTGCTTGTGCAGTAATCCGTTCGGACTTTCCTCGTGTCATTTGTGCATATACGGCATTCACATTCACATCAGCAAAACCAAGCAGTCGTGTGGTGTGCTCACGATCAAGCGGAAATGATGAACCGTATCCTGCAGCGGAACCCAGCGGATTTTTATTGACTACTTCAAGAGCAGAACGCAGAGTATACATATCATCGCATAAACTTTCAGCATATGCAGAAAACCACAGTCCAAACGACGAAGGCATCGCCACTTGAAAATGCGTATAACCGGGTAGAGAAACCTCCGCCTATCGCTCTGCCAGGTCGCATAATTGCT
>DHLT01000056.1 GCA_002405405.1 Ignavibacteria bacterium UBA4661
CGGTAGTAGATGAAAATTCATCAGCATTTACACCCGAATACGATTCTCCTGAGAAGACCATCTGTTGTGCCGTGGGATTATACACCATCACACTCGTCGATGCTGTCGCACCGACACGTTGTATCGGCAATGCTATGGTTGTTTGCCCCGTAGGAATGATTCCCGTCGGTGTGGTTGGGCGATGTACAACAAAGATAGATGCTATCCCACCGGATACACCGACACGGCGTATAGGTAACCGCGCAGTAACAACTCCGCCGACTCGCATGGTCAACAAGGCGACACGATCACCGACAATGGTTGGAACAAAAAGGAATGGTATTGTCTGCGTTGCTCCAGCCGGAACACGCACAGATGCCGTAGGCAATTGATCAGCAAAACGAAATTCTGATTCGGTAATATCGGACTGCGAGGCAGACAACACCGCCTCAAATTGCAAGCGTACATCAACAGCATTCGCTGAAGCATTGCGTACGACGAGCGTATTCTCTGCACTATTCCCGACAACCGCACTGAATGTTCCTGCTCCCTCGCTGATGCTCACCGGCGGTGCAATAGTCGTACCGACCACAGACGTTGCTTGTGTTGAAATCGTTGCCACTGTACCTACTTGTGTCCGCACCGTAAAAGCTATGTTTGCTGAGCGATTACCAAGCGTCGCCGTGCGTGGCTGAAAAGTAATACGATAGGGTGCCGATGAAGATACTGCCAAGGTCAAGGGGGTTGGGTGCACCGAAACAATCGTAAAATCTTGTGCATTATCACCCGTCAATGCGATACCCGTAATGGTTGCTGTCGTTGTTCCTGCATTCAGGACACGAAATGTTTGTGTCGTTGATGCACCTTGTACTACCGAACCAAGTTGATGTATCGGTTCGATTGCCAATGTACCAAGTCCTGTATTGATGGGTTGAATCGGTATAGTCAGAAGTGCGTAATTGACTACCTGACCATTATTAGTGATTTCTGCCAATACACGTGCTACAGGGGCATCTTGAAAAACTGCGCTATACGCATGTGGTGTAAGACCGACAGTGAAATCGGCTGGTTGCACTCCACCAACAGGATTGGATACAAACGACGAGATCGACACTCGTTGCGAAGAGTCGACCGCCAGTAGAGGTGTAGCATCGGCTTGCAATAAACGAACCGATACAGCATTTGCCCCTGAAAGATAATTACGGAGTTGCAGTCGAAGAATATGCTGTCCCGTACTGACATTTTGAGCAATAGAACCCGATGGTGCAACAATCGCAAAAGGTTGATTCGCACTTGCCGTGATACCACTTGTTTGCAGTGAAGACAGTTGAGCATTATTCGCCGACACTGCCCGAACACCGGAAGCAATACCAAAAGCCCATGCCGACCGTGCGGAAGAAAGACTATTATCGAGTATGGTGGATGAACCTATGCGAACAGCCAAGAGCGGCAATGAAGTAGAACGAATCTGCTCACGCAAAGCAGGAACGCTCATTGCAGGATTCAATGCACGCATGAGCGCGATGATACCCGCAATTTGTGCACCTGCCGGTAATGTGCCATTTTGTACACCATAGCGGTTATTCGGTAATGTTCCGAGAATATCATCACCATAAGCGAAGATTGTTGTACCGAGAGAAAGATTGCAAGAAGCACGGATAACATGTTGTTGATTGACAGCACCAACAGCAACAACATGACGATATGCCGCCGGATACACAAGCTCGCCGATGGCACCATCATCACCTGCGGGAGCAACAACAGGAACGCCTTGTGCAAGAGCAAGAGCGATAGCACGCTCGTCTTCTGCACGATATTGTCCCGATCCGAGCGGCTGTGAATACGCGAGATAAATAACTTGCGCTCCCATTGACAAAGCATATTGAATTGCATCACTGACACGGTGCGGTATTACATTGTTGACATCGTCGGAAAAGACCTTAATCGGCAAAATTTGTGCACGTGGGGCAATGCCGGCAATACCAAGCACATTATTCCCCACAGCTCCGATGACCCCCGCTGAATATGTTCCATTGCGATCGAATGTTGCCACGACATTGTTATCTTCACGATAAATACCGCGCCCTGCTTCGCCGGAAGAAACATTGCCAACAAAATCCCATCCACTGACATCATCAATTTCGCCATTGTTGTCGTCATCAATACCATTGTTCGGAATTTCACGGGGATTGACAAAGATATTCCGCGCAAGGTCTTCATGAGCAATGTCGCACCCGCCGCCAATGACGGCAATAATGACACCCG
Organism: Ignavibacteria bacterium UBA4661; assembly: GCA_002405405.1. Lineage (GTDB taxonomy): Bacteria > Bacteroidota > Ignavibacteria > Kapaibacteriales > UBA4661 > UBA4661. The sequence goes on from DHLT01000056.1 coordinate 2,245, forward strand.
ACCCTTGTGTTGCACCCCACACACGATGAATATCGAGGCGCGGCAAAACATATTGCTGTGCAATGAGCGCATCATTGAGTGTCGTAAACGTAAAGACCGGCGATTGTTGTTGTGCCCACAGATGTGGTGGTGTTGTAGTACTGCAATAACAGAGTACAAGCAGGGTGATGAGTGTACGAAACATAGTACGCTGTAAGGTCATAAACATAAACATGATGGAATAAATGAGATAAGAAATTCAATTCGGAATAATGCATGCTTGACGCTTTGTGAAAGGAGTATGCCGTTCAAGTGGTTTATTGCTCATTCTAGAAGCATCAGCAATGGTGCTAACGGCTTTTTTTATGTACGGTAAATACAGACCAAAGCAAAACAATAATGTACGTACGCACGTAAATTAAACAAACAATAGCTTTTTTCAAGAGTCTGTTTTTGGTTCTCCGTATTTCTACGGAGAAGGATTTTTCATATGCACTGAATGGGATTATTTTTACACTATCCATGTTATTTTTTCAACTATGCCTTCATGTATAGCGTGGATAATGTTTATATTTAATGAATCCTCACATCGCATATAACTGACTATTATAACTCATGTAATGTTCTGTCTTTTTTCGTGCACTCGTTACTAAGCGAGTCTTATTATTTTATTCAAGGAGTTATTCTATGCGTACTATTGTACCAATACATCAACCAACCTTTTCTTCTTGCATTCGAGGTTTGCTTCTTGCTTGCCTCGTTGTTTGTACTACCTCATCATCCACTATGTTTGCACAAACGCGAGGTGTAGTACAGCGTCATGGCAACTCTTCTGCGTCAATACAATCTGCTCCGATTGAACAAGTCACGGGGTCTGCTGACATTAAACAAGCACAGTCTCTTTTAGCAGAGAAAGGATCGCTCACATACAATGCAAATGGTACGCTTTCTTTCTTTACCGGATCGCTTGGTACACTCAAAAGCAAAGCATACGGCACATTTCGTACGCCCTTTGTGAAATCGCCTAGCACCCTGAAGTCGGTGCGTGCATCAGTGCTGAGTGCAAGTGCTCAACCTGTTGTACAAGAAGCCCTTGCATTGCTTCGCTCGACCAAGGTATTATCCGGTTTACAAAATCCAGAGCAAGAATTATCACTCATCACCATCAACCAAGATGAGCTTGGTTATCAGCACATTCGCTTTGAGCAAGTCTATCAAGGTTTGCGTATCTATGGACGGGATGTTATTCTTCATGCCAATACTTCCGGCGATGTCTATGCTGTGCACGGTAAATACGAAGCAACTCCTCTGCGTGCCGCAACGAAAGCTTTTGCGACACCCGAACTTGCTATGCGTAATGTTCTTGCTGATCTCCAAGATCGTGGTGAACAAGTACAAATGTCCACCGATATGGCATTGCAACTTGGTTACGAAGGTGATGTCATTGAATTGATGTACCTACCGCAAAACGGACGTTTGCGCTTGGTGTATGGCGTACAAACAACTCCTGAAATCGGCAAAGTGTGGATGTATTTTGTGGACGCTCTTACCGGCGAAGTATTAGATCGCACATCGCTGTCACGGAAAGATAATTCACAGTATGGCAAACAACCTCAGTCGTATGTTCAAGCCAATCGTGCAGGTGCATCTGTCGATACTAATCCCGCCGAATTGTTGGCAACACTGACAGCAAGTATTCGTAAAATTTCCGGTACTGTTACGGCAACGACTGACAGTACGGAATTTCGTTCGCTCCGCGCAATTACCCTCTTGGGCGATACAGTACGTGTGCGCTCATGGGTTCGCCCCAGCGATGGACGTGTCTTCCCGCTTTCCGATATTATTTTCCGTCCGACCGACACTGATCGTTTACCCAGTCGTCCCAATGGCGGACATATCGTTCTTGACGCAAATGGTGGTGCACGCGATGGTAATGTTTTGACACGTTTTCTTGCTGATACCACACAAACATGGAGTCGTAATACAGCAACAGCACTCTTTATGACCGACTCTGTCTTGCGATACTTTGCTACCCGCCACAATGTTACCTCATGGGATGGTAATGGCTCCGGCATGCGTACCATCATCAATATCGCCGGTCTTGTTCCGGGCAATCGCACGGAAGATGCACAAGCATGGTGGGATCCTTCTTTGCGTGCTCAAGGATATGGTCCGGGAGCACTCAGCGAAGGCGGTGCTGGATGGCGCGATCTGCATCTCGTTGGTCATGAAGTTGGTCATGCGTACAATACGCCCGGTCGTCTTGACTATGGTGATGCACAGTCCGGTGCGCTTGAAGAACACTATGCACAGTTTTGGGGTTGGATGGTCTATCGTGATACATGGTATGTGTTCCCACGCCTGTGGGGTGCAACAGCAGATAGTAATGCTGCAACCCATGCCAGCGGTATTCCTGATTCTATGGGTGTTGGTGTACGCAATCGTCCCATTCCGCACTTCCGTAATTTCTTGACCCGCGAGCAACAGCAAGAACGTGGCTTGCAATTCCCGCATACTAATGAACCGATCTTAAGTCGCGCAGGTTGGTTGGTCGCAAGTCGTTTTGGTCGCGATGTTGCCGATAGAATTTGGTATCGTGCTTTGACAAATTACCTCGTACAAAACACGCAGTTTGGCGACTTCCGCCGTGTGTTGATCCAATCAGCGCAAGACTTGTATTCCAGCAGTGGAACAATTTCTACTACAGGCACTCTCATTATTGCCGGTATCAATGCCGCATTTGATAGTGTTGGTATTCAAGCAACGACAACCGTACCGACGCGCACACGACTTGCCGGTGGCTCTGTCGATGATGGCAGTGTTATCCAGCAAACAGGGCGCTCAACCATTACGTTTAGTACACAATCAGGACGTATCGGCATTTATGATGTCGCCAATCGTCGTGCTACGTATCTTACCAGTACTGATGCTATCGTACGTACGACAGGCGGACGTAGCCAAGTTACCGCCGTAAATAATCGCATTTACTTTGCGAATCGTCAAGGACAAGTGGCACTCTATGATATTCGCTCGAATCGTGTCGTAACCTTCCCGAATGTTCGTGTTCGTTCCACCGGTGATGTCTTAAGTGTTGCTGTATCGCCCGATGAACGCCTACTTTTGATTACTTCGCAGTACGATAATGACCCGAATCTTTATCTCGCAACCATCAACACAGTTACGGCAAATCCGCAAAGTGTTCCTACCGGTATCAATGCCCCTGTAACGATTCCTCTGCAACGCAATGTTACTGCCGGCGCAGGTCCACGCCCTAAAGCCGAAGGACGCACGATTGGCGGTATTCGCTATCCTGAAGCAATTGCATGGTCGCCGGATACACGCACACCGGAATTTGTTTTTGATGCTCTTTCGTCCATCATTTCCGGTACTGATACAACGAGCTTCTGGGGCTTATATTTTGGTGTGGTCGGACGCAATAGCGTTGGTGAATTATACCCGCCTGATCCAAACTACACACTCGGCTATCCGACTATCGGTAAAACAAATGCTAACACCATTGCTATGAATGAGTTCTATGGTGATACAACCGATGTCTATATCGCTAATTTCGATCTCGCTAATGATGTCGGCTTTTTGAATCTACCGAACTTTACGCTCAACAATCGCCGCGTTCTTGATGCTCAAGGAGCATCGTTCTCGGCTGATGACCGTCAATTAGTGCTTGCAAGTCCGTCACGCCCACGTGATTTGCTCTTCTACACCTTTGCACGAGGTACAACTCCCGCAGGGTTAACTGCTGTTACTCTTGACTCGACGGTATTCTTGCCGAATTGGACAACACTTGATCTGACCAGCAGTGTACAGAATAACACTCGCGCTAAAGGTGTAGTTATCTCAACAACACCTCATCCAGTAACAGCCGAAGCCCGCATCATGGTTGAGGTAGAACGTTCAGGATTTGGCACACTCGCACTCTATGATATGCAAGGGCGTGAAGTCCTTCGTGTGGCAGAACAGCTCTTCACGGCAGGTACGCATAGCTTCCCGCTTTCAGCAGCGACCATGCCATCTGGCATGTACATGGTGCGTCTGTCATACAATGGCATGATGGTGTCTTCACCCTTGGTGATTGCACGGTAAGGGTTCATCTTTACGTAGCATAATCTTTTTCTCAAAGTAACCTCACCCGATTGAGCAAGTGCGCAAGCACTGCACAATCGGGTGAGGTCTTTGCGTGTTTCCCCGATCTGCATGATTTAGTGTTTCTCAAAAACCTCACCCGTCCTACGGACAGCCCTCTCCTTAAAGGAGAGGGCAGATTGAGCAAGTGCGCAAGCACTG
>DHLT01000188.1:0-2187 GCA_002405405.1 Ignavibacteria bacterium UBA4661
AAGAGCGATTAGATGAACTCGCTCAAATCGAAGCAGACATTGTACGAAATCTTTCAAATGAACCAACGATTCATGGTTAATCTTCCTCAATTTTTTTCTTCTGCATTATGAAAGAGTTTTTCTTTGTTCCAACGCGACATGTTGCGATCGTGGTTGTGATGATGTCCATGATGAGTATCGTTCAAGGAACAGTTTTTGCTCAAAAGCGAGCAATGAATGTCGATGATATCATGCGCTTTCGCGGCTTGAGTAATCAGACCATTTCATCAAATGGTGAGTGGATTGGATATACCGAACAGCCGGATCGTGGCGATGGTGTAGCAAAGATTTATTCAGTCAAAGGTAACACGACTCAAACCATTGATCGTGGCGGGAAGATTATCTTCTCTGCAAATAGTCAATGGGCTATAGTATCCGTCTTGCCGAAATTTCTTGTTGCCGAAAAGGCAGCTGCAGCAAATCGCCCTGATGCAGGTCTTGCGTTAGTTCATCTGCAGAGTGGCACAACAAAACAGTGGGCAAATGTGGCTCGCTATGCCTTCTCCTCCGATGGACAGTGGCTTGTGATTCACTTCACAAAAAATCGTAAAGATCCAAAGGATACCTTGAAGCCTTCCACAACTCCACGTTCTCCAGTAAAGAAGCAAGATCCCGGGACAATGTTGGCGGTGATTGCTCTTGGTAATGAAACTAATGCGACCAATACACAAGAGCAGTGGATTGCTCATGTCAAAGAATTTGCTCTCGATACAACATCAACCTACATAGCATATACGACGCTTGATGCGCAACAGCGCGGCTCAATGGTGCTGCACACTTTCGTTTCAAAGACAAGTGTTGTTGTTGATTCAGCCAGTGCAATGCTGTACTCGCATCCAACATGGAATACTAAACAAGATTGTGCCTTTTTATCAGCACCGATTCTTTCTAATGGTATGTTAAGTGTTGCTCAATTGGCAATTGTTGCTGGAGCATCGCCAAAGAAGAATATTATTCTGCAATCATCGCAGGTGCAAGCAGGTTATGTCTTGCCATCGAAAAATACTGTACGTTGGAGTAAGGATAATCAGTTTTTGTATTATGGTGTGAAACCTGCAGAGCTTCTTGATACGATTGTTATCGCCGATCAAGCATTGGATACTCTTGATACCGATGTTTATGACCAAACAAAAATCCTCAAAACGCTTGAAGGTGATGTATGGCATTGGAATGATGATTTCATCAATTCACAACAAAAGAAACAATGGGATCAATACAAAGATCGCACTATGCTGTGTCAGTATGCACTTGCTACAAAAACACATCGTCAATTTGCTGATAGAGATATGCCAACTGTTGTGGTGAATGACAATCCAACCATTGCTTTGGGTATACAGGATGCTTCATATCGAAAAGAGATCATGTATGACGGCAATTATGCTGATTGGGTTGTCATTGATCGTACAAACGGTGCACGCACGATTGTTGCTCGACATCTTTCAACACAGGGTGTCGGTAATGCATTGTCGCCTTCGGGAAAATATGTGGTGTACTATAACGATAAACATTGGCATTTGTATGATGTACAAGCCAAAACAACGCGCAATTTAACGCAAGGGCTATCTGTTCGTTTCGATGACGAGGAGCATGATTCACCATCATCTGCGCCGGCATATGGTCTAGCAGGATGGATTGCCAATGATGGTGGTATTATTCTCTACGATCAGTTTGATCTATGGAAGTTTTCGGTAAATCCCCAAACTGCTCCGGTGTGTATTACCGGGGGCGAAGGGCGTAAGCAACAATACCAACTTCGTCTGCAACGATTGGATGAAGAGCCACGCAATGAGCCACTTAAGCCAAATGAGACATTGTTACTCAATGCTTTTCACACGGAAGAAAAACATTTTGCATTCTTCTCAGCACGTCTAGATGCTCAAGGAATTAAGCAACTGATCGCCGGAAAGAAACGTTATGCCTTTATTGCTAAAGCAAAGCAGGCTGATGCAGTGTTGTATTCGCAAAGTACCTATGAGGAATTCCCAGATATACGACTAACAACGATGTCATTTGCTGACAATAGAAAAATCACCAACCTCCAAGCTCAAATCGAACCATTTGCATGGGGTGGCAATGCTGAATTGGTCGAGTGGAAAAGTATCGACGGCGTACGCTTGCAGGGTGTAGTGATCAAACCCGGAAACTATC
>DHLT01000188.1:2285-6964 GCA_002405405.1 Ignavibacteria bacterium UBA4661
ATTAGTGATCAAACCCGGAAACTATATTCCTGGTAAGCGCTATCCGGTACTCGTGTACTATTATGAAATTTTTTCTGATCGACTATATCAATTCAATCAGCCGGCTATCGGACATCGTCCACCATTTGCATACTACACGAGTAATGACTACGTTATCTTTTTACCGGATGTTCGCTATGATATTGGTATACCGGGCATGTCGGCTGTCAAGTGTCTTGTACCGGGTGTGCAGAAATTGATTGATATGGGTATTGCCGATCCTAAAGGCATTGGTTTACATGGCCATTCGTGGAGCGGCTACCAAACACTGTATGCGATTACACAAACAAATATTTTCTCTGCTGCAGTGGCGGGGGCGGCAGTTGCAAATATGACAAGTGCATATGGTGGTATCCGCTTGGAATCTGGATTAGCACGACCATTTCAGTATGAAAAAACACAAAGCCGTATCGGTAAAACATTGTGGGAAAGACGCGATCTGTACATCGATAATTCACCACTCTTTTTTGCTGACCGTATTCAAACACCGACACTCATGGAGTTTGGCGACGAAGATGATGCCGTACCGTATTTGCAGGGTTTAGAAATGTATATAGCAATGCGTCGTTTAGGTAAAAATGCTATTCTATTGCAGTATCGTAAAGAGCCACATCATTTGAAAAAATCAGCAAATAAGCTTGATTACACGATTAAAATGAAAGAGTATTTCGACCACTATTTGAAAGGCGGTAAGCCTGCTGATTGGATTACCAAAGGTGTTCCTTATCGTGGTAAATAAATGGACGGTTATTCTCGGCGATAGGAGAGAAAGTATATCGTAAATAATCACAGGGGCTGATACGTAAGTCAGTCCCTGTGCTGTCTGTATAGCGCAAGGCACTCTGTATGTATGACATTGTTTTGTTATGCCTCAACATGATACTGGATGCAATTCTTCCGGAGTATCACATTCGAGCCATCGTGATTGAACAGCCAATCATCGCAGGTATTGCTACTGTCATGTGCATAGTACTTGTGGGATTAATGATTGCGACCAAATACCAGCGCCGATTGTTGATGCCGAATAGTCATGCTGTACAGTTACGTAGGTTAGCTATGTTCATTCGAAGAACTACATCGATGAGTCAAAGACTGGCATTATTTTTTGGTATTGGTGTGCTTGCGCAGTGGAGTGTTCAAATCGAACAATCAATGTTCCCGATACCTACTGTCTTTTTGGTAATCGATGTTTCTAAAAGTATGACAAATGCACCGCTGGCAAGTCCCAACAATACAGTACACACAACACGAAAAATCGAGGTTGCTAAATATTTTGCCGAACAATGTATTGATCGTGTCGCCAAGTATGGCGGTGAAGTCGGATTAATCTGTTTTTCCGGTGAGGCATTGACTGTATCGCCGGCTACCCATGATATGCGTTTACTGCGTACACTTCTTGCCGGTGTCGATTTCGGAATGCTTCCCGATGGTACTGCATTGCACAAAGCACTCCGATTGGCTCTGAGTCGAGCACGGCAATCTACAGAAGCGCAGAATGCTTATCATATTCTTGTGTTGACCGATGGTTTGGTCAATATTGCGCCAGATTTTGATGACTCAGTGCGTGACTCTATGCAGAGTGTAACCACGCCAATTGATATTTTTCATATTGTATCAGCAGATGACATACAGTCTGCACAATTCCCTTCAGTACAAGCGCAATTGAGTAGCGTAGCACAAGCATATAAAGGCACATATAAAAAAAATCCTTCCGTGCAGGATGTAGAAGAACTGATGAAGAATGTACTCGCATCGCGTGAAAGAAAACAAGCGACAATCATCAGGGTGATGAACTTCAATGTTTCATTACTGTGCACATGGGGATTGATTCTCTTTGCATGCTTATATGCGCTTGGGCAGATATACTTACGTAAGTTGTAGAATATAGCATTGGTTATAATCTACTCCTCAAAAGTTTGCCTTTGTTTATGATAACTATGCGATAGGCAAAGAGGAGTGCAAAGGTAGATAATGTAATTATGGTAAGTGGTCTTAACCATCGATCAAACCATGATGAAGATTGTGTTGGTCGTGGTATTACACGAATAGTTACCGCAATCGGCGGTAATGTTTTGAGAGTTTCTGTCTTTGTATCGAGATACCACTGTGGTGCAATTATGCCATGATGTGTGCCGAGTGTGCCGGATAACACCGTGTAGTGTATATCAAAATGACCGCCATTCTTTTCTTGAGGAAATACTTGTTCTTGTGTAAGCACAGTTATACCGGAAGTAGGTGGTAATGTAAGTGTTGGCTGTGAAAAGCAGTGAATACTTTTTTGAGCAAGTGAATCATTCAGGTCGGGTGAAATACGAAGAGTTATTGTTGATTTTTCATCTTCTAGGACAACGATGGTGTCTTGTTGTATAGTCCTTGTAAATGTTCCGAATGGAACAATCGGTGTTAAACCTTGATCTATGATACGTTGTGCAGATGGGTGAGTACGAGCAGTGAGCGGTGTACATGGTAAAGTGACTATTTTTCGCGACTCTTGAGGCGTATCATATTCTACGATAAGTGAATCGAGTATGATATGTTGAGTTTGGGGAACGATACTGCACCGACCGATGACAGCACTACCTTTGCTAAAATCTAATGTAGTAACAATAGGACGAAATACACTATAGGCACCTTGAATGTGTGGCGAGGCAATCACATTAATTCGTTGTGGAATCACATTCGTTCGTAAGACGAAATCGATAGTACCGGGTTTACCAATAATTAATTGATCCTCATACCGTACTTCGAGTGTAGGTACTGATGATGGCTGTGCACGTGTTGCTTTTGACTTTACAAAATTTTTTGCGTGTAAATAGTCCCATGAAAATATGAGATGTATGCACCATACGACGACATGAAGATGACAATATTGAATTAAAATTTTCATCAATCAATTCCTTGAGGATACGTTCTTGATTGTTTACGCAACATTGTCCGGAGAGCAGAGCGCCCTTCAGCCTCAAGTGTGCGAGCCGAAACACTTTGTTGTTGCTGTTCTTTCCGCTTGCTTTGTGATTGCTGATGTTGTTGATAACATAATGACAATATGCGCTTTAGACGTTGATCATTTGGATTTATCTGTAGACCTTGCTGACAAGCAAGAATTGCTTGTGGGTAGCGCTGTGTTTTATATGCACATTCTGCAACAATCGGAAGTAGTGAATAAACTAATGAGCTATGGGGTGAGTCTGTCAATGCTGTTGTTGCATCGTCAAAACCACGTTGAAAATTACCCTGTGCACAAAATGCAATACTCCGCATATATAAGGTTGTGCGTTGAAGTGATGAAGAGGGAGTAGAATGTTCAAGCAGTACTGACAGATGTTCGATAGCTTGCCCATAATTCTGTACTTGCATTAACTTGATAGCAGGAGCAAGTTCATGGTAATGTACAGCAAGGATGTCTTGCTTTAATGCAGATGATTGAGCATAAAGGGTATTATCTTCTCCATACAACAGAAAAATTCCTATCAGCACACTCTGAATTACTGTAGTGTGATGAGTATGTTTTTGTATCGTCGAAGATGGAGTGTGATGGATAACAAGCAGCCGAAAAAAGATGGTATATACGATGTCGAACAGTAGACCCAAAATAATAAGACCGCAAATAGCATAGAGCGGTGCTTGCAGAATGCTTGCATACCAGTCGTTCAGCATTTGCTGTGTTGCAAGTATCCATGAGGAGTTGCGGGTTGATGTTCCTTGCAAAAGTGCAGAGCAAACTTCGTTTGACGAAGTATATTGATCTGCGCAATGAAATGATCCCAAAGAATGTTGGGCGATAGTCTTCAGCGCATCTTGCTGTCGCTTTGTTGTAAGTCGCGTACTATCATCGAGAATGACAGTTGTTGCTACATCACTACCTACAACAATGGTATGTAAAGGGTAATGCAAAGCATCAAACATGGGTATTGCATATTCTTTGTCTTGAGCAGGCATATCACCATCGCTTAAGATAACAGCTGATATTGGACAATCACGATAAGCGATAGCAGGAAAGCGATCAGAGAGAATTCGGGCAAGTGGCAATAGTGTTGAACCACGTGTATCGAGATAGCCGGGTTCGATGACATGAACAATATCAAACAATGAAGATATATGCGCCGTAAAAGGGGATAGTAGAGCAGATTCTCCTGCAAAAACAACTAAAGCAAATTCAGCTGACGGTCTGGTTGCTAATAAAGATACGATGATGTTTTTTGCTTGGTTGAGACGAGATTCAGCTGTGGGTGAAGAGGTATATCGTGCATCGACAGCAAGCATGCTGTGTGAAAGATCAATGCAAATGATAATGCGCTCTGTTGTGGTCTGAGCAAATCGCAGTGACTCTTGCATAAAAGCTAATACAGTAAAGAGTAAGCATAGTGTGCTGATTACACACCATGCAATAAAACGAGTATGTTGAAATCGTCGTAAGCGCTCTGGGGAAAGTGATGGCAGAAGAGTTGATGATTTGGTTTGTAGAGTACTTTTTCCTTTCAGATGATGTGCTCCGAGTAGTGCAATATCATCGGACTTCGTATTTTCACGGTTTGTATTCCGAAATTTCTGTAACCAGTTCATTATTTATTACCAGTACTTGTAAGGTCGTTCATGAAAAAATCTTTTGTTGAGAATCAGTCGAGAAAGAACAATCTTTT
>DHLT01000188.1:7158-7378 GCA_002405405.1 Ignavibacteria bacterium UBA4661
CATTCTTGGCATGATGACGGTTGTATATGCGCAAGATTCGACAGCTGTAAAAGCTCCACCACTGCAATTATTGCAAAATTCATCATCGTCATTGTTGCGGAATACAAGTGTACCTGCCAATGATTCCACAATTAAAATACCGATAGAATCTCAATCAGTAACAAAAACAGAACAAGCAGTTGCTCGTATTGCCACGCGCCTAGTCTATAAAAAAGACATT
>DHLT01000188.1:7562-10890 GCA_002405405.1 Ignavibacteria bacterium UBA4661
CAAAGCTGAAGCTAAGAAGCAACTTGGTAACAAGTATGCTGAGTGGCTGGAAGAAACTCGTACTCAACAGCTTTTTTTTGGATTGTGGGAACCAATTCGCCAAAATGCTCTTCAAACAAATAATATTTCTGCCTCAGATGCTGAAGTAAAGACTTTTATTGATAATGCAAAGAAAATGGCTTTGAAACAACTTCCGCAAGTAGAAGCACAGTTAGCACAGATTAATCAAGCATTAAAAGCAGGTACAGTTCCTAAAGAAAAATTACAAGAGGCACAGCAATACAAAGCATTCTTGGAGCAACGGGTAACTGCTGTACGCAATGCTAAAGAACCAACAGCACAGGAGAAAGAAGTTGCACGTTCTCTTATCATGAGCTGGAAACTCGATAAGATTTTATACAAACAATATGGTGGTCGTGTTGTTGCCGGTCAACAGAGTCCGTATTCACCTGTGGGTGCATATAAAGCATTCTTGCAAGACAAGCAGAAAGAAGGTTTGTTTGAAATTTATGACAAAAAAATGCAGAACAAATTTTGGACTGTCTTTGAAAAAGCGCCAAAGGACGCTACTGTTCCTAAAGACAAGGTAAATTATGACAAACCATGGTGGGAGTCACTTGGTCAGTGATGTTGTGCTAGCGCCTTGGGCTTATCGTTTCACGAGGTATTAGCAGTCTTTTATGTTTTACAACAGACATACCATTATGCTGTCGTTGATACGATTATTATTGCTAATAATCTGTAGTGTTGTTGTTATGAGTAATTGCAGTGTCGCAAGTACTCAAACCCAACAGCACGGTTCAGTGTATATCGTACAAAAAGCAGAGCCGCCGTCGTCAATTAGTCTATTTGCACGAGGCATGGGAACAATTCATAATCTCGACTCTGCGGGGTGGGAGTTTATACCTGACGACAGACCGTTTCATGTTCTTGAAAAAGCCGGTACTGACACCTATCTGCCATGGCGTAGGATAGAGCATCTGAATAATGAAGTTGAGTATAATGCAATATACTCCGAATCGCATATTGGTTGGTTGCGCCTCAAATTTCGAGTTAGCGATACAATGCAGGGGAAGAGTATGCAATTGTGCCTTGAAGGTCTTAAAAAGTATGACTACATCATGCCTTTCTACTCAGCAGTTGAAGTCTATCGAGATGGAATTCTTCTGAGAAGTATTGGTCGTATTGATGAAAAGGGAATGTCGGTCGGCAGTGAATTTTTTCTTCAACATGTGTTCTGCTTTCTTCGGTTCCCCAATGATTCTGACGAGCATGTCATTGCCTTGCGTATTTCGACTTCTGGTTTATATAAAGCGTACGCATCTGCACCATGGATTGCCGGAGGAAATGCCTCGCGGCGTTCTGGATTAACTGTTAGTTTGATGACCGAAGAAGCAACAGATAAAATTCTTAATCGTCGATCATTTGACCAGTGGAACTATATTGTTGCTCTGACGGTGTCATTGGTATTATGCGTGCTGCACGTTCTTTTGTTTTTATTAAACCGTAAAGATAAAAGATTACTGTATACCATAGTATTTACATTAGTAACTGCATTTTTGTCTCTGACAGTCGCCACAAACTATAGTGCATTTTCTCCATCCATCTATGAGTATTTCTTTGTTTTTATTGGTGGAAATTCGATCATGTACGGGATTCTTTGGGCGGTAATCCTCCTGATGCCATTTCGTATTGTTACAAAAGAGAAAATCCCTTGGTGGATATTAGTGTATGTGGCAGTCTTATTGTACACGCAAGTTGCATATACCTTTGTTGATCCCGCATCATACCATTTTTTTGTTATACGGTCTATCAGTGGATATGTTGTTCTTGGCGTTGCACTTATCACATTACGATATTTTCTTGTTCTCTTCAAGGGAAGGCGCGAGGAAGTATTAGTTGTTGGTATTGGTGTTTTTATTGTCGTTAGTGCTTTGATGGTCGAACAATGGTACATCAAACATGGGTTGATATTTACGATGGCAATACGTATATATATTCGCTTGGCAATTTATTTTTCACTTCCTGTGAGTATGGCAGTACAGCTTGCTTATCACACAGCTCATCTCAATAACAAACTAGCTCAATTCAATCATGAATTAGAAGAAACCATAGGGCACAGCACAAAAGACTTACAAATCGCCAATGAGGAAATTTCTCGTCAAGTTGAAGTTCTTTCGGAGCAAGCTCGCGAGATTGAACTTTCCAATTCTCAACTTGAAGAGCAAAAAATGTGGCTTGAAAATACACTGCACCAATTACGTACAGCACAAGTACAGTTAGTCCAGTCAGAAAAAATGTCTTCATTGGGCATCTTGACAGCGGGTATTGCTCATGAGATCAATAATCCGGTTAATTATGTATCCGCCTCGGTACGAGCATTACGACGTGACATGCAGGAAGCATCTGCTTTAATTGAGCAATATAAAGAGCTCGTCGAGCAAGTTCGAACTCTGAGTAATGATGTTACGCTTCAAGAAAAATTTCAGAGAATAGACCAGTACTATCAAGAGCGAGACATTGATTTTACCATCAATGAAATCAATACTCTCATTAAAAATATTGAAAATGGTACATCAAGGATCACTGAAATCGTACAGGGATTGCGCACCTTTGCGCGATTAGATAACAGTGATTGGAAGCAAGCAGATTTGATCGAAGGACTTGAAGCAACATTAGTTATTCTTCATTCTAAACTCAAGCATACTATTACTGTTGTTCGCATATTTGACGAAATTCCTCATGTTGAATGTTTGCCGGGCGAGATCAATCAGGTATTTATGAATATCTTGAGCAATGCAATTCAAGCAATCGAAGAATCCGGCACGATTACTATCGCAGTTAAACATTCTATTGACAAAGTTCATATTGAAATTAGTGATACGGGCATTGGTATGACCGAAGAGGTACGCCAACATATCTTTGAACCATTTTTTACGACAAAAGATATTGGTTCAGGTACGGGTTTAGGGCTTTCTATTGTCATTGGGATTATTCTGAAACACAATGGTTTTATAGAAGTAGAGTCGAAAGTTGGGGTAGGGACAACATTCTATATAACTTTACCCATTAAACAAATAGTGTAGCTTTATTTTGCTGATCAATTGTTTTGTCAATTTCGTCTTGAATCTAGAAGGAGAGATAGGATATATGCTAGACTTTATCTATTTTGACCGAGTTTATTCGTCGCGTTGTTTCCCACACTTTTTATGCTCTTATGAAAGAGAAAAGTACAATTCTCTATCTTGATGATGAACAAGAAAACTTAGATGCTTTTTACAGTATCTTCCGACGCGATTATAATGGAATTGGTTTAAGATTATTTGGG
>DHLT01000031.1 GCA_002405405.1 Ignavibacteria bacterium UBA4661
AGCGGTTTGCCACTCATTTCAGAAAATTTTTTATCCGACTTTCTCGACTTCTTTTTTCCATTTTTCATAATCAGCGAGAAATGCTTTTAATCCGGCATCGGTGAGTGGATTTTTGAGCGATTGCATAAGGGGTTTATACGGACATGTAGAAATATCAGCACCGGCTTTTGCGGCTTCGAGTATATGAATAGGGTGGCGAATCGATGCCGCAAGAATAAGCGAGGGCAAGCCCTGCATATCCCAAATCGCACGAACATCGCGCACCACGCTCATACCATCATACCCAATATCATCAAGACGTCCGACAAATACACTCACATACGTTGCACCGGCATTGTTAGCGGCGAGAGCTTGTGTTGCCGAGAAACTGAGCGTTACGTTGGTTGGGATATTTTGACGGGTAAGTTCTTTTACAGCTGCAAGACCTGTCGGAATCATTGGAATTTTGATAGTTGCATTGGGAAGCCATTTCAGGATTTCTTCTGCTTCCTTCAACATGCCCGCTGTATCGGTCGATACTACTTCTACTGATGTATGACCACCTACCAATGTGTGAATTTCTTTGATACGTTCTTTAACATCGACAGTCGGATCTTCTTTAGCAATGAGCGATGGATTGGTTGTCACACCCGAAATGATGCCAAGAGCGGCAACTTCGCGTATTTCGTTCAGATTGGCAGAGTCAAGATAGAGTTCCATGCAGTGTTGTTACAACAAAGTGATAAAAAAAGAGGACTTGCTTGCGGCAAATCCTAGTGAAAACGATTACGCTGAAAAATCAAGCGATGCAAAATAATAATACCGACGCCCGGAATCATCAATTTCTATCGTGCAGAGTTGGCGATTGAGGCATTGCATCAAGATACGCTCAATTTCGCTCAAAGCTAGATCCGATTGTACTGCCATAAGTTCGGGGAATACAATGCCGCGATTATTGTGAGCATGACGCAGAATCTTCTTCTCAATATCGGTATCCGCATTTGTAGGTGGAATATGTCCGAACATCGGACTGGTAAGGACATGATGTAATTCTTGTTTTTGCTTCTTTAGCCGTAAAGCCTGAAATCCTGTAAAGCACATTAAAGTAAATGACACTGCCGCAAAAAATCCTTCACTTTCTGCCATACTCATGACAAGAAAGAACACAGAAAAACTACCTTGCCATGCCATGCGCTTACGGCTTTTTGCAATACTTTGCTCAAGTTTTTCAATGCGTCGATAATGCT
The DNA here is from genome assembly GCA_002405405.1 of Ignavibacteria bacterium UBA4661. GTDB lineage: Bacteria > Bacteroidota > Ignavibacteria > Kapaibacteriales > UBA4661 > UBA4661. The sequence continues at coordinate 1,227 of DHLT01000031.1, forward strand.
GTAGTTGCATTTGTGACTTTATTTGTTCTTGTTGAAATTCGGGTGAAAGCGGTTGTTGATTGCCAAAGAGAGAATCTAATGCCTTCGCACCTGATGTTAAAAATTGATCGAGAGAATGTGATACCGTATTGATCGCACTACTGATGCTGCGGTCTAGATCTCCAGCATGGTATTCCTTCTGGAATTTTGTGTATTCGCTACGCATATCTGATTTGAATGATTGGTACTTCGAGTGATACTTTGTATACCGTTGATCATCACTAAATTCATTCGACATTGACTTCCATCCATGAAGCTCATGATTGATTTTCGACCGAAGGAAACGCCCCAAACGCACCATGGTACTAGTAAGAGAAGTGCGAGACGATGTATCAAAATCATTCATAACCAAAGAAGAAAAATAGGCACAACGTGGATTGAATTTCGCTGCTCTCAGTCTATGTTCCATAAGCAACAATGGTTGTATAGAGTAATACGATATTCACAACAAATTGTTACACTGTTGTTAACAAGAACATTTGCCCATTGCGATCAGGCATTACTATTGGGCAAAAAGTCTAGACGTACGAGGTTGTTTTCTTGAAAAACAGTTTGAGCAAAGCGATGAATATCATCAGCTGTTACTGCCATAAACATATCCATAAGTGCAAACATGCGAGCTGGGTCATCAAAAAATAGGGCTTGGTGTGCAGCTTCATCAGCAATACTTCCAACACGCTGATAGCTTTTTGCCATGCGTGTCATCATACGGTTTTTGGCTTTGGTTAATTCACGTTGTTCGATGCCATCGCGGATAATCGAATCAAGAACGGCAGTTGTTGCTGAATATAGTTGATCGCATGTCGTATCGGGGTTGGTTGCAATCGTATACATTGTCGCCAGCGATGTGTAATGACGATCATCAATCCACATATTCGCCTCTGCGGCAATTTGTTGATCATAGACGAGGGACTTGTACAAACGCGAACTCATGCCATCAGAAAGAATGCTTGAAAGAATTTCGGCTACAATAATCTCTTTACTCGTAAAACCCTCCGTATGATAGCTCATAAAGAGCGTTGGTGTCGGAATTGTATCATGCACAATGCTATGTTGCTGACCTCTGCGATGTGCAGTATGAAACTGCGGTTGAGGTGTGATGATTCCAGAGTTTCGGATGTGTCCGAAATATTGTTCGGCAAGTGCGAATCCTCGTTCAGGTTGAATATCACCTACCAAAAGCAAAACAGCGTTGTCAGGACGATAGAATGTTTCATAAAATGAGCGGACATCATCAAGCGTCGATTCCGCGATATGCTTGGTGTCGCCATAGACATCGTGCCCATAGCCACATTCAGAAGTAAAAGCAAGACGATTAAGAGTGTAGCCGAACTTGCCATACGGTTGATTTTCGACATTCTGGTTGATTTCTTCCAAAACCACGCTTTTCTGTGCAACTAAGGATTCTTCTTGTATTGCAAAGCCACCCATACGGTCAGATTCCAACCAGAGACCAAGTTCTATTTGATGTGAGGGAAGTGTCATGTAGTACATGGTTTTATCGAAGGTCGTATAAGCATTGTTTTCGCCGCCGGCACTACTGCAGTACCGATCAAACATGCCATGCGCTACATTTTCCGATCCTTCAAACATCAGGTGTTCAAATAAATGTGCGAAACCATAATTACCACTCGCTCCATTACTTTGTTCATGATACGAACCAACATGGTAAGCTACACAAACTGAAACAACAGGTGCTGTGTGCTTCGGTATAACGATGACGCGCAATTTATTGTTGAGAGTCGTGGAGTGTACGGGAAGCGGTTGAATGATATTGTGAGATAACGTATCGGTAGGTTCGTGAAAAGATGTGTGTAATGGACGATGTATACGTGAGAACAAAGAAGTGTGCATAGATTAAGTCCGAAAGGAAAACAGGAAATTTCATGCTTAAAAGATAACTAAATTACGACTTGTTAAGCAGAGTAATCGTAATTACAGCATGAATTCAACCGACACTCATGCTCGGTCTAAAGGATATTGTATGATACAACAGATGACAACACAATGGGCAGATGCACGTCTGCAAGAGTTGTTGCAGAGCGGAGCCAAAAAGAAAATTGCCGTACTTGGCGATGTTATGCTCGATCGCTACTTTTGGGGAAATGTTCATCGTATATCGCCGGCAGCACCAGTACCGGTAGTTGATGTA
>DHLT01000040.1 GCA_002405405.1 Ignavibacteria bacterium UBA4661
AATTACTTGTTCTAAACCCATTGCACAACGAAGTGTGCAGTACTCATCGAACCACGGCTCTTTGCTTTCGGTTTTGTAAATACGTAAAGTAAATCCTATCACTAGAATTGAGCATACCAGTAACCAAAAGTTTTGCTCTGCAAGTTGCAGTATATTTTTCATCACGCGCGAGTTTTGTGCATTCATGAAGGTAATTTCTCCTCGCTTGCCGATTCTTGGTATATCAATTCTCGTTTAGCAAGCGGAAATAATTCAACAACATGGTTCACACGTGACCGTATCTCAGGATCATGAGAAACAATAATGACAATCTTCGTGGCAAATGCTCGAAAGATATTCTGCAATACCTTTTCTTTCGTTTTTTGGTCAAGCGCACTTGTGCTTTCATCCAAAATCAACACATCCGGCTTGCGCAAAATTGCCCGTGCTAAACCAATACGTTGACGCTGTCCACCGGATAAATTAGTACCACGGTAGTGAAGTACAGTGTCATATCCATTGGGTAATGACTCAATGACTTCATCAACACAAGCAATAGCAGAAGCAGACTCGATCTCTGCTTGCGTTACGTCAAGCCCATACGTAATATTGTTGCGAATAGTATCATTGAAGATGATTGTCTCTTGCCCAAGCATGGTAATATGTTCGCGCAAAGACTTCTCAGTGATGTTGCGAGTATCCACACCATCGACAAGAACACTACCACAATCCGGGACATGAAATTTCAGAATTAAATCTAGAAGTGTCGATTTTCCCGCACCCGATTCACCTACAACGGCGTATGTCTTCCCCGCAGAAAATGTAGCAGAAAAGTCACGTAAGACATCATCGGTCTTGTTGTGTGAGAAGGTAATTCCACTAACCTGAATGTTATGGATTTCAACATCAATATCAGCCTGTGTAACATTATCAGCAATGTCAGGCGAATCCGTAATGCTAGATATATCCTGAATTGCCTTTGCTTCTGATACGATTTTGATAAAAACGTTTGCACTATCACCCAACGACATGAAAAAGCGCAATAGTATAAGCATAAAGTAACAGCAAAAGCATAGTCGAAAGAGGTGTTATTTAGCTTCGTTGAAATAAGAATGTACCCGCCAAAAGTCATAATGAGAAGAAAGAGCGGAAACATTTTACCGAAGAAGTTAAAAAAATCAATTAAGTACACCCTGCGCTTATGAGGATAGAGGTACTCTCGAAATTTAGTAGCGACAAACTTTTCGCCACCAAATGCACGAATCGCACGCACTCCGTTAAGTGCATCTACAAAAATTGAGTTTTTTATACGACCACTCTCTACATTGAGATAGCCCCATTGATGAATTTTACGAAAAACACCATAGGAGGACAATCCGCTAACGATCAAAAAAAATAGAATTCCAATCGCAGTAGCCGGAGAAAAAAATACTAGCGTAACATAATACAATCCAATCATCAACATAGTACTCGCAAAACGCACAACCGTAGCAATAAGCGATGTGGCGCGATTAACCTCTTCGCCTGACAGAGATATGTAATACCCTGAACTTCTTGATTCAATAACGCTAATGGGAGTGTTTGTAAGAACATTTTCTAACCCCAAAGACATTAAGTGCGAAGGCATTTTATACGCAGTAACCTCAAGTAAGATTTTTTCACCAAGAATGTTCAGAATAATCCGAAGACCAAAAATCAGGATAAATGCAAGAAAAATGATTTTTGTTGAATAAACATTTAACCCGCAAAAATGAATGATTTGAATAAGAAGATTGTTGGTGTTAAGTGATTTCCCACCTGCCGACTCTGATAAAGGAATAAAAGCATTCATCGCCAAAACCTCAAAGGCTGACGAAATGATTATAAAAGTTGCGCTGACATATAGTACGGGATACTGCATAAATGCAAATCTGAATAGCTTATTTAGATAAGCTACATGCATACTTTTGAGTATGGCAACTACTTTGCTCGGTGTAACTATTGAGAGTACATTCATATTAAGGCAACAAAAGAAATGACCATGCCTATTTTCGCAAGAGTTTTTTGATATTTTTTTTCACACGATCGACATAATGATCTTTCTTTGATTTCGGCGTAAATAAAACCTGTAGTGCCCATCGTTCACCTTTTTTAACGACACCACCTCGATGAATATTCCGATCGCCACTAAATACAAAGCAATTGCCAATCTTTGAAGTAACAACAAGCACATTTTCACGCAAATAATCTGCTAATGGAGAGTCATCAAGGACATCATCACCGAATTGAGATGTGCCACGAATAGGACTTGGAAGAGCCATAAAATGCTTTCGGAACTGCATATCCTTCAAGAACCACCGCCAATAATTGCTTTTAATATCAAACATGTTTTTCACTTTATCTATTTCTTCGTGCAGATACTTATAAATGGTCATTTGCGTTATAGATTCCGGCAACTTCTTGCTAGCCGGCAAGACGGTAAATGGTCCATTTTCTTCAGTAACTTCATTGAGATAAACAAGCATTTTTACGACTTCAGATCCATGATCGTAATGCATGGTAGCAAATTCTGTGGCATCAGGCTCACCAACATCGGTATAGCAGCTTTTATACCATGTCTCTTGTGGACGAGAATAGAACAAAGCAATATGAGCGATCTCCTTATTTGTTGCACGCATAGCAGAAACCGCTTCTAAAATCCCTTCTTTCTTTACGACAGAGCGTACCAATGAATAACAAGAATCATTGAGTGGTGTAGGGAAATAATTTGCCGAGTTTATATGCACAGGAAGTGCTACACGATCTGCAAAAATCATTTTATAGGATTTAACGATTTGATCACATGACTAGATTACTTCGTCCGATAGAAGGA
>DHLT01000246.1:0-2684 GCA_002405405.1 Ignavibacteria bacterium UBA4661
CTGAGGTAAAACCTAGACAAGAATCTTGGACTTTAAGAGTAATAGTAGAAGAAAACTCCGTCAATGACACGAAGATAGAACCTTTGTATGGTGTATATTTAATAGCGTTCGAAAGGATATTTTCAACGATACGTACCAAAGAGTTATAAGGAGCACGCACTCGACCACTACCGCTAGATATTGTATTTACTTCTTGTTCTTTACTCTCAATACGGGGGAGCATTTCTTCAATAACATGTTCAACAATAGCAAAAATATCCTGCTTTGTGTGGTTGTCGTGGAGCATGGATTCAGACGCTATGAGCTTTGGAGAATCAGGATCATGAGGCAGAGCAATATCATCGCGAATCTGCCGTAAATACGGCGATGAGTCAGTATCGGTAAGTGCAGTATCGATAGTCGCAGAAAAAAGGTTCAACTCCGCCAATAAAGAATTGACGACTAGCAAAATGCGCCGCGATACATCATTAATTTTTTTTCCAAGATCGGCATCGGTCAGTGTTGGTTTGCGCTTACCCATCATCAAGGTATCGGCAATGAGCATCAAGCCGGTGAGTGGATTTTTAAGATCATGCACGGAGGATTTGACAAATCGCTCCTTGAGTTCTTGAAAATCAATATTCTGGCGCAAGTAATGTTCGGTTTTGACTTTTTGCTGCTCAAGTGCATGCATGGTATGTTCGAGGGTGAGCATTTGCTCATCGCGCTCGGCAATAATAGCGAGTAAATCCGTATTGGCAGATTCTAATCGCTGATTCTGCGTAGCGATAAGTTCGGCTTGAAGCTGGATGGTCTTACGTTGAATAAAATCATGATAAGCCATACGAACAATCATCTGCCCAATAATGAGAGCAACAATGCTGGAACTCGTGATGTTAAGACAATGCGAACGTACAAGTGAGGGGGCATGCTGCGTTACCAATATTCCTACAAGCATGATAAACCAAGAGCACACCACGATAATCGTGTTCACTGCCGGCATAAAGACAAATCCTGCCTCTAAGCCAATAAGTACAATAGCATATAAGACAATCTGGTTGGAGTATCCTTGCGACAAAAGGCAAAGGATGAGGGCATAGAGAACGATACCAGCGACAAAACAGAATAACAGAGTGCGAGCAACATGGTGCGACGAATGGGATTTGTAATGATATGCTACGAGAAAAAGAAGAAGAGCAAGGGCAAGAAGAGAGCCGTTTAATATCGCTAATATGTCGAACACTCCTCGAGACAGCCATATCAATAACAATGATCCCGTTGAAACCAAGGCAACAATTGGTATATAGAAGAGTATACGAGAGAAATTTATCCACAAGATACGATGTTGGAACTCTGCCAGTAAATCACCCTGAATAGTAGGATACAATGCTTCTCGCAAATGGTATGTAAATGATCGAAGTGACACAGCGCTTCAAAAGAGTTTGGGAATACATATGACCACAATGCAAGTACCAAACTTGCTTAGCACAATAACAATGGATGCGCAATTTATCGAAAGTATTGATATGCCTATCAGCCAATCCATCGATAGAATTGACATTATGCAAGGATAATGTGTTTGTGGAAAACTTATTAAGAAAATTCCTTGAAAAGAGCGTACATTACGGCACTCTGGTTAAAATATATACTACACTGCTTTTGTTGCTATTAACACTGTTCTACCATGTTCAAGCTTCAACATGTTGTATCCCTGATTTTTGTAGCAACAAGCATTGCTGCAGTTGCAGCACCGTCATTGATTGCACAGCATGGCGTTGCACCATCGCTCTTTCGTGAGTGCTGTGGACATTACAGCCGCCTGCAAACACACAATCCACAAGGTCTGCGTCCGAATATTGATTCCTTGCGCTTTCCCGAGCAACAGTTTGCTTCGAGTTTGTCGGACTATATCACGTACACAGAAGCGTATAAGCCCATCAATTTTGACAGCGTGTATTGCCCGCCACCACCGGCGAATTCTTCTGTTCAAACAAAAGCAGAGATTGAACTTCTTCAACGATATATCAAACAATTACTCAATCACTCTGGGCAATCGGTACAAGACAGTATCAGGTTTCGAGAGATTGCCAAACAGGGTGTCTTTCTTTTTTTGCCCGGATCGCGCGATAGTAATCGTATTATTCTCGCCATTCCTTCACTTCTTTATATTGTTCGCGAGGTATTGAATGTTGATAGTGTCCTCTATCAACCGCTGACAATGGCGGACACAGCGTTGATTCGTAAAGGTGGGGCAATTCTTGAGCAGTATGCCGATACATACCCGAAAACCTTCCGGTGGCTGGCATTGTTGGCACGTGAGGGTTTGGCGTATTCGTTTGGGTGGAAAAAGCACTATATGCGTCCGCGCCCGTATCAGGTGGATACCACGCTCATGACCTTAGAACGTCCGCCCCATGCTTCGTATCCAAGCAATCACTCCATCTTTGGATTTCTGATGGCAAAAGCATGGCAAACACTCTTGCCTCCGGCGCAGAGCAATGCCATTCAACAATCGGCAAACGAGTATGGCTTCTCTCGAGAAATAGCAGGTATTCATTATCCCAGCGATACACAAGCATCGAAGACTATCGTGGAAAATCTATGGCTCTATTTACAGAATAGTCCTGCCTTTATCAAAGATATGCAATCTGCCCAAGCCGAATGGAGGCGGTAGAATGCGAGTAGAGACGCTCTGCAGAGCGTCT
>DHLT01000246.1:2850-3000 GCA_002405405.1 Ignavibacteria bacterium UBA4661
AGACGCTCTGCAGAGCGTCTCTACGGTCTGCATCAAACCCCAATTGAAATTCGTTTGACAGATGCCCGTCATTGCGGGCTTTGGTCGGCAATCGCACAGGGTGGTTGCGTTGTGTCGTTCGATGGTAGAGACGTTGCATGCAACGTCTCT
>DHLT01000028.1:0-3121 GCA_002405405.1 Ignavibacteria bacterium UBA4661
GTAAGTCTTTATGAAGAGAATCATGCAAGCTCGACCTCGCTTCGGCGTAGCAGGTGGCAGACCTCGTTGGTTGAAAAAGCGTTGATAGGTGATGCAACAGTCATCAACATCGACAAAAGGTACTGTAATTCCCATGATGGGGTCTCTTTGAAGGTGAATAAGTGCTTGTCATAAAACAACTTATCACTTTCTTGGAGACTTCTTCTTTTATCGAATTCACGTTATGTACAAGGTCTACCGTATGCACTTCTTGCATTGTAACAAGTTATTTAGTAAATTTTGTAGTCACTTACATGTAAAGTCTGATAAAAGTATTTTGTTCGATTATTTATAGACTTCAACACTTCATGCCCTGCTTTCTCTTTTCTTCTTTTTTTCTCCTTTTCGAGTTTTTTATTAACCTTTGAGGAGAACCCAAAACGATTCATACAGTACCTGAAAGAAAAATCAAAGGGTACCGCAATGTCCCCAACCATGAAGCAGTAGATGACACCAACAAATAAGAAATCCTAGCACCTCATACCTTGCTTCATGGAAAAAGAACAGCATCACATTAGATTTTCCTTCATTTTTTCGAAGTTGTTATGAAATACAGATATAGTCTTTTTGCAATGCTCGTGCTTGCTATACTTATACAGCTGAGTAGCAATATGCTGTACGCACAACAAAAAGTACAGAGACCTCTCATGCCATCCAGTGATACTCTTCTGAACTACTTAGAAGCATCCAAGCAATACAACACGTACTACGATCAATTAAAAAAAGAAATATTGCTCCAAGACCCAACCAATCCCAATCCCCTTCGATGTACAGGGTACAATAACTTCAAACGCGAAGAGTGGTTTTGGAGAACACGGGTTGATAGCACGGGAAATTTTCCTCCGGCAGATTATCTTGATCGGGCATATCAGCATATACAACAACAAAAAGCTGTGAATCAAAAAAATCCTGAACTTGCACAATCAGCATGGCGCGAACTTGGACCTTTTACTGCCAAAGGAGGGTACTATGGTATGGGTCGTGTGATGCGCATTGTAACCGAACCTGGCACTAACGGTGCGACACGATGGTGGGCATGCACTGCTCGCGGTGGCGTATGGCGTACCACTAATGGCGGAACATCATGGAGTGCGGTGGGGCATACATCCTTGCCGATTCTCAGTACAAGCGATCTCGCGTTTGATCCCGATTTTGCGACAAATCAAACAGTCTATCTTGCTTCGGGTGATTATGTGCATACAAAATACGCTGGTGGTGGTAATAGTGTAGGAATCCTGAAATCAACCAATGGAGGAACAACGTGGACAGCAACCGGTTGGAGTATTACCTCTTCTACCAATTGGCAGATTGCACGCTTGCTGATCAACTCACAAACAAAAAGACTGATTGCCGCCGCTAGTGCTATCATTCGCTATTCAGACAATGGTGGTACAACATGGAGCGATGCCACCGGTATTACATGGGGAACAGTATTTCGTGATATGATGTTTAAGGCGGACGATCAGACAGTATTAGTTGCTAGCACAAGCGATGGGCGTATATTTCGCTCAACCAATAGCGGTACTTCTTGGACGATGGTTCAACAAATTCCAACGAATGCTGGGCGTGTGGCACTTGCAACCAGCTTAGCTCTACCAAACCGCATGTATGCGGTTGTTGCCACTAACACAGATTATGGCTTACATTCCTTTTGGCGATCAGATGATGCCGGAGCAACGTGGAGAGTTGTTTATCAACCAACGACATTTTCCTCTGCAACTCCGAATATCTTGAGCGGTATTCTCCAAAATGGTCAGGTCAGTTCTTCAACAAGAGGACAGGGATTTTATGATTTATGTTGTGCCGTATCTCCTTCCAATGCTAATCTTGTGATTGTTGGTGGAGTCAATAGCTATCGCTCAACGAATGGCGGTACAACATGGACGCAGATTTCGCATTGGAATAATTCAGGGGTGGGAATTCCAGAAGTTCATGCTGATTTCCATACGCTTAACTATGTTTCTCCTTCATTGCTCTTGATTGGCAACGATGGCGGTGTGTATCTCTCCTCCAACGATGGTACAAGTTTTATTGAACGGAATCAGGGTCTATCCATCACACAGTTTTATCGTCTCGGTGTTTCCGCTACAGCTCCTTCGAGTGTTTTGGCAGGCGCACAAGATAACTCCTCATGGTTGCTCACGGGCTCTACATGGACTAATACTGCGTCTACAGGTGATGGTGGCGAACAACTTATCAGCTGGGCTAATCCCAATGAAATGTACACGGCATCACAAAATGGAGCAATTTCTCGTAGTACAAATGGTGGTAATTCGTGGGATCGATTGATACGCAACGATAGCACGAACCAAAATGAAGAAGGTAATTGGGTTACACCGTATGTACAACATCCTCTCATTCCCAAAAATATTTTGGTAGGAAAGCAAAATCTCTGGGAGTGGAATGGTGCCTCATGGACAAATAAATCAAACGACCAAATCAGTCCCGAAAAGAATACCATAGAAATTGTTCGCTATGCACCGAGTGCCCCGACGACGATATATGTCATTAAAAATGGATTCCTTTGGGTTACCACGAATGACGGCGTAACATGGACAAGGCGGACAAAACCGAATGGCAGTCTGATGATTACCAATGTGGATATTCATCCTACCGATGCAAATCGTATTTGGGTTACAGTTGGCGGCTTCGACGGTGGTCGCGTGTATGCCAGCAATGATGCCGGTTCAACATGGACTGATTACTCCACAAATCTGCCACAAATATCAATGAATACTATACTTGTGCAAAGCAACGCCCCCGAACGATTGTATGTTGGTCACGATGCCGGTATACATTACCGCGATAACTCTACAAACGGATGGCAACCGCTCATGACCAATTTACCGAATGTACCTATAACCGAGATTGAAGCACAATACACCGCTGGTGTCCTTCGCGCTTCTACGTATGGACGCGGTGTGTGGGAAACAAATTTATTGACGGCATCAGGTTCTTTGGCGGCATTATCATTATCGCAAAGTGCGATTTCGATAGGTTCACCTGCCTGGAATTCATCGGTCAGTATCACGTCAAATGTTTCATGGACTGCAAGCAGTAATCAGTCTTGGCTGACCGTATC
>DHLT01000028.1:3270-3487 GCA_002405405.1 Ignavibacteria bacterium UBA4661
ACCCCCCTCAGGCAGTAACAATAATAGTCTCACACTCACAGCAAGTTCAAATACAGGCACATCTCCGCGCAATGCCGTAGTAACGGTGTCGGGCGGTGGCGTAACGCAACAGCTAAGCATAACACAATTTGGGCTTGCGGCGACAATATCATTGTCGCAAAATGCTGTTTCGGTCGGTGCCCCAGGAGGGAGATCCTCGGTTAGTATCACGTCAAAT
>DHLT01000060.1 GCA_002405405.1 Ignavibacteria bacterium UBA4661
GAATTTCACACAACTCGCTGTAGGTATTTTTTTGGGGTTCTCCGATCTCGTATAATCTTCCCTGCTGATTCGCAGAGAATGCTTGCCATGCAAGAATATCCTTATGCGATGCTTGTGTCGTGAGAATGATATCTGCACCAAGTAATCGTGCATCATCAAGATAAGCAGAACTGAGTGCCGAGAGCGTCGGAACAGCAAGAAGAGCAGGACGATTACTAAAACATAATGCTTTGGCAAATGCCGCACCAATACGTAATCCTGAAAACGAACCCGGTCCTGCTGATATACACACAGCATCGATATCAGCAATGTGAATGCCCGCATTAGTACAAATCTGCTCAGTAACCACTGCTAACAATCGGTCATGTTGATGTGGTACATGTATATCACTAGAAGCGATCAATGCCGTATCACGACCAAGAGCTATACTGCATAAAGTTGATGAAGTTTCAAGAGCAAGAAGATATGCCACAACAGTCAGTATGGATAAATAAAGAGTTGCCCCATGCTATCAAAGGCAAGACAAGGAGGTTAATTGGGAATAATATCATAATCAGAAAGCTTTGTATCTATCTGCATACGGACAACACCATAATCAGTGAGCACGCGTCCCTGTGGTGTACGCTCTGGATCATTACCACGCAATAACCACTCTTCACGAGTAATATCGCCTAACCATGTGTAGAGAGTCGGCGAGACGACAATATATCTCGGCAATGCGCCATTATGCTCGTCCATATACTCACGAACGATCAAACTGAGCGTACCAACCGGATCAAATTCTTCCATGCTACTAGTTTCCCTTGACTAAATACAGTAATATAAGTGAGTTACTACGAGCGAATATAGCAGTTTCTCTACGACACTCGACACAGATAAACAGTTTTCTCATCGTATTGGTCGAATCTATCGATAAACGTAGAAAAAGCATTTCTTGTGTAAAATCTATTGCAGAACTACATAAAACCATGTATCTTTGAAACTCTTTGACAATGCAATGTGCACATACGTCAATGCTATTTCAAGCTCACAATACTCTCTCGGAGAGATGGCTGAGTGGCCGAAAGCAACGGTTTGCTAAACCGTCGTAATGTTTAAGCATTACCGAGGGTTCGAATCCCTCTCTCTCCGCAATTTTGTGAATGAAATGCAAAACCGTTAGTAGTACTGCAACAAAGAGTTTTTCTTATCCGTAATGGTTTATTAATCGTTACGGATTTTTTTTGCACGCTTGTGCCTGTGGTAGTCTGTGCATAACGAATATCCTCTCTCCTCATTGTTTCCTACATGACATTATGATATTCTCTCGCTCCTTCTTGCATCAAGCGTGTAAATATGCACTCATGATACTTCTCATGACCTACACAACACTATCAGCTCAACAAACTCGATGGCACACTCAAGTCGATGAAAGTATTACACAGCTTTCAGCACAAGATACATCAAAGGCAGAAAAGTTATTGCGCTCAGCATTGAAAGATGCAAAAGACACCGGCAGTGTCTATTTGTATAGGGGTACTCAACGTAGTCTTCAGCGTGATTACATTGGTGCATTATCTGATCTCAATATCGCCTTGGAACATGTGAATTCTGCAGTAGCATACATGACACGAGGACAAATTTTCAGTGCCTTAAAAAAGTACGACGATGCCTTATTGGATTTTGATATTGCAATCAGTATTGACACGGCGAATCCCCTTGGATACATGTATCGTGGCACACACTACTCCAAAATGCAGAAAATCCAAGAGAGCAATGCCGACTTCGCTAAAGCATTATCACTTGCACCGCACAATGTTGATGTACAACTCCAACAAGCATTTGCATTGATTCGCCTACAACAATCGACTTCAGCACTCGTTGTACTCGACCATGTTATTCAAAATAATCCGGCTATTGGTGAAGCATATTTCGTGCGAGGCAGTGTTTATCATGACATTGGAAAACATGCTCTCTCATGTACTGATTGGAAAACCGCCGCACAACTTGGCTATCGTGGTGCTATGAGCATGATTCGTCAGTTTTGTAATAAAGATTTTTCCAAGCAAGAGTTAGATAGTTTAAGCACCTATGCCATGGAAACTGTTGAAGTACAGGGCGAACGTGTTCCGACAGAAATTGTTATCGAAAAAACAAAAAACCTTGCCTATCGTGGGGAACGAGCTTTACGCTTGATGAATAGTAATTTTAACCCTGCTACGATTTTTGGTGGAAGAAATGCCCGCCTCGCACAAGGTGCAGGCTCATTGAATCCCGGCGGTACTGTTGTAGGTCTGCCTGATGCAGGCTACTGCTCCGGTGAAGCAACACGTACGACCGATCTCGGCATTGATTGCTTGATTGTTCTCCTTCGTGAGAACATTAATGCTCTCAATGATGAACGTGCACTTGAGATGTTCCGTCGACTCTCGAATATGCGTAATCAGCTCCGCGAGGCACTCAATGGTTTTCTGAATGGCGGCTCAACTGCCGATCGGGTACGCACACCGGCAATGGCAATCATGGAGCAAATGTCCGCCCAAATGAAAGAATTACTTGTCTATATTGATCGATTAGAAAAAGAACGCCAGTAAGTCAGTCTATATGAACACTCGATAGACCACTATGTCGTCTTACGATAATTTAGTATTGCCAAGAGATTAACAGAGACAGCGAATATCACAATAGCTGAGAATTCGGGCAGAAGATCCATGAATGTGCTTCCTTTCATGACAATCATGCGAATTGCACGAATACCATAGGCAACAGGATTGACGCGTGTAATCCATTGTGTCCATTCCGGCATTGAGTCAATGGGCGTGTATAAACCACCAAGAAGCATAAAGATCATCATAAAGAAAAATGCTATAAACATGGCTTGCTGAAGCGTTGACGACATCGTTGAAACAAGTAAACCGATACCAAGTGCAGCACACAAAAAGATACCTGCAAAACCATAGATCGTCAAGAGTGAACCAACTGGAATTATACCGTAGACTATTCTACTGACCATCAATCCGAGCGACAGCACCACCATGCCAATCACCCAAAATGGCAAGAGTTTACCAACAATGAATTGCCATTTTTTGATAGGTGTTACATTGATTTGTTCAATCGTACCGATTTCTTTTTCCTTGACGATATTGAGTGCCGTCAAAAACATACCGATCATAACAAGCAAAATGATAAGAATACCAGGCACCATAAACCACGAATACTGCATGAGCGGATTAAACCGATTCAGACTGGTTACCTCGATTATTCCTTGCTCTGCAAATCGCGTCTGTGGTAATAACTGTGTTCGAATCATCGCATTGTAATCACGAATAATACTTTGCACATAGATAGCACCAAGATTTGCTTTTGTGCCATTAATTGCATTGACAGCAAGAAAAAGCGTTGCCACATTCTCCTTGACAAGCGTTCGCTCGAACCCTACAGGAATTTCTATATATAAATCAATCTTGTCTTGCTCTACCAGTTGTTGCACTGCATCATGCTTCTGATCATAGGCAACCAAATGGAAGTACGCAGATGCAGAAATCTTCTCTACCAACTGCCGTGCATATACTGAGTGATCATGATCAATCACGGCGAATTGAACATTTTTAACATCATAATTTGCGACTTGGGGAAGTACAGATAACTGTACAATAGGCATCACCAAGATCATACGCACGATAGCAAAATCCCGAAAGATTTGCTGGAATTCTTTACGAACCAAAAACAGTATAATGCGCATAAATTGCCTTGAAAACAATATCACCAATCACGACAATCGTGTTTTGAATGTACGAACACCCACCACCATGAACAACACCGCCATACCAAATAAAACCGCAGTTTCTTGCAGAACACCGGAAAAAGGAAGACCTTTAATCATAATGTTTTTGACAGCGAAGAAATACCATTTTGAGGGCAGAATATTGGATATGAATTTGATAGGTAATGGAAAATTTTCAATCGGAAACATAAATCCACTGAGCATGACAGTCGGTAGCATCATTGCCATGAGTGCGACAAGCATAGCAACCACTTGTGTGTTTGTGAAGTTGGAGATAATCAAACCAATCGCCAAGCATACTACTACAAATAAAAAACTCTCGATGAAAAGCAATAGAACCGAGCCTCGTATTGGTACATGAAGTACAAAAACACTCAAGAGTAAAATCATCGTTACAATGCCCATACTTAGCACCAAGTATGGAATCATTTTAGCAATGAGTACTATACGTGGTTGCATCGGCGATACCAAAAGAATTTCCATCGTACTCAATTCCTTTTCACGAACAATCGAAATCGAAGTCATCAGCACACAAATCAACATGAGAACAACTGCCATAACACCCGGAACAAAGTTATACGAACCCTCCATTTGCGGATTGTACAACATGCGCGGCTCTACGACAATGCTATACGGCAGTTTGCGATTGAATTGCAATCCTTGCTGGTAATCGTTGATAATTGCCGTTGCATAATTCACGAGCGTTGTTGCAACATTCGGATCAGAAGCATCGGCAATCAGTTGCACAGAGGTGCGATTCGTATGCAAGAGCGATTCCCGAAATCCGGCAGGAAAGACAACCACTAATTTTGCTGAGCCGGTACGAAAAACCTGTTCGATATCCTTACTTGTCTGTATGGTGCGAACGATCGTAAAGTATTCACTTGCTTGCAAACGTTCTGTCAGGAGTCGTGATGCCTCATCATGCGTTTCATCAAGAATTGCAATGTTGGCATTTTTTACTTCGGTACTTAATGCAAAGCCAAACAGAAAAATTTGTATGATAGGCATTCCGAAAAGAATGAGCAATGTCCTCGGGTCTCGAAGAATATGCTTGAATTCTTTGGCGATAAACGTGAGTAGAAGTTTCATGGCGGCATCTCTAAAGAAAATACTAGTCAGCGGAGCGCACTGCTTTACGAGCAAGCGCATGAAATACCTCGTCCATTGTCTGAGCAGAAAATTGCTTACGTAAATCTTGAGGAGATGCGAGAGCTTCAATGGAACCATCAACCATAATCGAAACACGATTGCAATACTCGGCTTCATCCATGTAGTGAGTCGTTACAAATGCTGTAATACCTCGGGCTGCCGCTTGATAAATTAGATCCCAAAATTGTCTGCGGGTAATCG
>DHLT01000152.1:0-4079 GCA_002405405.1 Ignavibacteria bacterium UBA4661
AATGTTATACCCTAGCCCATTCATGCGCATAACACCTTCTTTTGATAAGATGTGGAAACGTCTTCAGAGCAAAAAAGTATTCCAAACACTGACTGAATACATTCATACGCATCAAAATAAACATGCCGATCGTCGCTTTATCATCGAAACAAAAGAATGCTTAGGTAGCAGCAAAACCTTGCTCATGAAGGCACTGCATGAATCATGCCGTTTACCGTGCGTCATTATGGCAAAAGATTTTGACTCTGCAGAAGAATGGCATGCAGATCTCAAAGCTCTCCTTCCTCAAGTTCGACTACTTTTTTTGGCTCAAGAAAAGCACCGCTCGGCTCTTTATGATGCAAATGATGATGCACTCATCACACTGACAGGGCAACTTGCAGAACTTGATGCAGACCATCACACTGAGCCGCTGATTATTATCATGACTCCGGCATTACTATCCATTGCTCTTCCTGATCCCGACCATTTACTGGCGCACCGCATTTTTTTCGAGCAAGGATCATCGTATCCATTTCAGCAAATTATTGCCCAACTCTCGGCAAATGGTTTCGACCGCAAAGATTTTGTTGAATCCATCGGCGATTTTGCTGTTCGTGGTGGCATCATCGATGCGTATTTCCCCGGCACTGACATGCCCTTGCGCTTAGAGTTTTTTGGCGATGAATTGGATAGCATTCGGGAATTTGACCCTACATCGCAACGAAGTATTCGGGAGCTACGCACTGCCAATGTTGCGGCACATGTCTTTCATTCAACAAATATCGAAGGCACTGCCAATCTCCTTGTCTATTTACCCAAACACAGTTGTGTTATCTATGACGAATATCACCAACTACACATCGAATCTCACGATAATCTCCAGTTAAATTCTGACACTAACACTCTTCCCACGCAGGGCGATGAGGATGATCTTCGCAGGCGATTTCCATCGCTTCAAAACTTACACAGCATCTTCTTGAACAGTATGGCATTGCCTCGTTCCATCAAGCCCGATGTATCGTGGAGTATTCAAGCACAGTCGCACAGCTCTACCCGCTCTTCGCTTATCGAATGCATTGCACTTATTCATCGGAATGCTTCTGCGAATATCCACACCTTCATTTGTGCTGATGGCGAAGAATACGCCAAGCGTTTTGTCGAGCTTTTGGAATCAGCAATGGAGAATCAACGGGAAGCCCAAACAATACCTGTTCTTCCAAGTGACTATACCATCATTGCAAAAACGCTCTCGCAGGGCTTTACTATTGCATCAGCAGGAATATGCTTGCTTACGGAACACGAGGTTTTTGCACGCAAGCGATATGTTCGGCACCGAAGCATGGGTAATAACAAGCGCATGACACTGCGTGATTTACAACAACTCCAACGAGGTGATCTTCTTGTTCATGCCGATAAAGGTATCGCGCAATTTGATGGCTTAGAAACTATCATGATGGGCGGCACACAACAAGAGTGTATTCGCCTGATCTTTGCAGGTCAGGATAAAATGTATGTTAATCTGACATACATCAATCGTTTGTACCGCTATACCTCGCAAGAAGGTGAAACACCGAAACTCTCTCGGCTCGGCACAGGTGAATGGGCACGCAAAAAAGAACGTACAAAAAAACGTATCAAAGATATAGCTCGCGACCTGATTATCCTGTATGCCAAACGCAAATCGCGCGAAGGATTTGCCTTCCCCAAGGATACTGTTTGGCAAAAAGAAATGGAAGCAAACTTTATGTTTGAAGATACGCCCGATCAAGCACAATGCACGAATGATGTTAAAGACGATATGGAATCCTCATCACCGATGGATCGACTAATTTGCGGCGATGTGGGCTTCGGCAAAACAGAGGTTGCCATTCGTGCGGCATTCAAAGCGGTGCAATCAGGCAAACAAGTTGCCGTGCTTGTTCCAACAACGATTCTTGCAGAACAGCATACACAATCCTTTCGTGATCGCTTAGAGCGCTATGCCGTAAAGATCGAGGGTTTATCACGCTTTCGCACCACTGCCGAACAAAAAGAAATCGTTCATCGCCTCCAGAATGGCAGTGTAGACATTGCTATTGGTACACATCGCCTTCTGAGCAAAGATGTTGTTTGGAAAGACTTAGGTTTACTCGTGATTGATGAAGAACATCGTTTTGGTGTTTCCGCAAAAGAAAAACTCCGCCAGTTATCCGCAACAGTCGATACACTGACGCTCACGGCAACACCGATACCGCGGACACTTAACTTCTCCCTGCTTGGCGCACGTGATATCAGCATGATGACCACACCTCCCCGCAATCGCGTTCCCGTCAAAACGGAAGTCATGCTGTGGGATGCACACACCATCGAAGAAGCACTCCGCCGCGAAATCAATCGTGGAGGGCAAGCATTTCTTGTGAGCGATAGAATCAGTAATCTCGAAGAACTTGCAGATAAACTCCGCGATATGATTCCAACGATTCGTGTTCGTATTGCGCATGGTCAAATGTCCGCAGGTGAGTTAGAAACCATCATGCACGATATTGTCGAGCGCAAAGCGGATGTCCTACTTGCCACAAAAATTATCGAATCCGGCATTGATATCCCCAATGCCAATACCATTTTCATTTACAATGCGCAGAACTATGGTTTGGCGGAATTGTACCAACTACGCGGTCGTGTAGGGCGCGCCAATCAACAAGCATACTGTTACCTTGTCATACCGCCAGCCCATACGCTCCAACGCAATGCGCTCAAGCGTTTGCAAGCGATTGAAGAACACACCGACTTAGGTAGTGGTTACAATCTTGCTATGCGCGATCTTGAAATTCGTGGCGCAGGTAATCTTCTCGGCGGTGAACAGAGTGGCTTTATCACCGACATTGGTTTTGAACTCTACAACAAAGTTGTTGAAGAAGCAGTACATGAACTCAAGGAGCAAGAATTTGCCGACTTTTTTGCACAACAACGCAATACACCGAACGAGGATGTGTTGCTTCCCAATCATGATATTACTATCGATATTGCCGGCTCTGCACTGATTCCCAAGCACTATGTACACAACGATGCTGAGCGTTTCGATTTGTACAAACAACTTTTCTCTGCTACCCATGAAGATGGTATTCATGCAGTTGCCCATGCGCTTCGTGACCGCTTTGGTGAATTCCCTGAAGAGGTTCATACACTCTTTACAGCCGCACGATTGCGTGTTGCGGCTCTACCTTTAGGTTTTAGTAATGTGGGGCTTCGTTCATCGCTTATATGCGAATTTCCACCCGCAGAATTTGCCTTTTTTCATGAACGGACATTGCCTCATGTTATTGCTCGTGTGCCGCAACTTGGCGGACGCTTAGTACCCAAAGGAGCAAAGGTTTTTGCAGAATTTGCGGTTGATACGGTGGAGGGCGCGATTGATCTGCTTGAGAATTTCACGGAACGACTTCGAAAGAAAATGCAACAGAAGTAAAAAAATGTTTTGACATCTGGCTTAAAAAGTCGTATTTTTGAAACTCTTATCAATGACATAGTCAAAATACATTTTCATACGCTTTCGGTTGGAAATATGCCTAATCATGTATCGTCAGAAAAACGCGCTCGTCAAGATAAAAAGCGTCAAGAATACAATCGTTACTACAAAGTAATGGTAAAACGCGCTATCAAAGATGTTCTCTCTGCAACATCTGCCGATGATGCCCAAGCAAAACTTAACACAGCAACCAAGGTACTTGACCGTGTTTCTGTGAAAGGTATTATCCCAAAAAATTACGCATCCAATCGTAAATCGAAATTGGCTCTGCATGTCAATTCTTTGCGCGCCGGAGCATAATCCTCTCGCCTAACGCAATTGGTTTTTGCACCCGTAGCTCAACTGGATAGAGCATCTGACTACGGATCAGAAGGTTTGGAGTTCGAATCTCTACGGGTGCGCTGAAAAGAAACCCCTTGATACCATGTATCGAGGGGTTTTATTGTTTTGGCGGCAAACTGCATAACGTAACGGTTGCAGCTTGGCGATGGTGCGGCATTTGAAAAACGTCAGCCCAACATTTGCACAAATGCCCAATAGAATGACAAATGTTGAGTTTACAACAGTTAGCCCCACTATTGCCAATACGATG
>DHLT01000152.1:4260-4566 GCA_002405405.1 Ignavibacteria bacterium UBA4661
GTTCTTTTCTCAATTTCATCAAAATAGTTCATTACTTTTTTGTCTGTGACATTTTGCAAAGTCACATTCTTGTCAAACAGTTCTGTCCTTAGTTGCCTGTATAATGATACTGCATTTCTCAAACTGAATAATAGAGATTGTCTGTCGTATATTGGAATTGTGAGTTTTAGATCTGCTAAATCTTCGTTATTTAATTCGGTTTCTACTTTTCGAACGCCACGAGGTAGATTACCGTTTTTGATATGCAGCAAAGGTCCCAAAGCTACCATCCTCAAAAATCCCAATGAGTCTACCGCTTCAAAATAT
>DHLT01000228.1 GCA_002405405.1 Ignavibacteria bacterium UBA4661
AAATATCGAAGCATATCAATATCGCTATAGACAAAAACGGATTTCAACAAGCGAATACTTTGATCGTTATTTCTCATTCACAGTGATTGAAGGTGATGTTTCTGATGTTGCTTTGGACTCTCTTCTTGAAGGTATTACAGGAAGTAACTACCAGGAAAAAATAGACTCAGTACAGTCTTTTATTGAGCGGGTAGATTTGAATATTTTTTGGGAAAAGATTCGTTCTCAAGAAAAGTCTTTTAACAGCGACACCTCTATTGGGTTAATAAAAATATTTAGCAAGATTGATTGTTTTCCTAGCCATAAGAATAGTTATGTGCGCTGGTCGCCCAACATGGAAATGATACTTATTCTTGAGCAACTCAATAAAATTCAAATCGATATTGAGAAGAAATTGTCAGTACTTCAATGTGTTATAAATAAGTCTGTGTCTTTTGAATTTGCAGTTCAAATATTTAAGGCTTTTTACGACACAGACAATAGAATATTCACAGATACAGAATTTAAAGATTTTGCAAGCATCATTGTGGAGAGGGCAAAAGATTTATCAGCAGAAAGACCAATTTGGGAGCTATTCAACACCAAATCAAGCACCAATGCTTTACTGAGAGCTTGGGTAGATGTTGATAAGAAAGGCTTGGAAGAGTATGTACAGCGTCAGCTAGATACTAACAGTCAATTTGTTATTCTTTTACTCAAAGTATTTGTTCCACTAATACACAGTTCGGCGTATCCTGAACCTTATGATGGCGATTTTCAAGAAGGGTCATATCATCAACTTAATGAAGTGTTAGATACTAACTTTATCTACCAAAAGATTCAAGAAGTATTAGATATTGATCTTTCATCTATCATTGCTTACAATGCTTTAGATGGCGAGCAAACTGATGATAACATGATGAGGCAATTTGCTTTTTGGCATAATCAAACCATCTCTAAGCATCTAGTCGCTTAATGAATCAGCTTTGAACTTTACCCCAACTTCTATACAGATTGAGTGAAATAAATCATCATGCAAACAACCTTCTTCAACGACATTACACATCATGGGCTAACGATTGAGCAGGTAGCCCAAAGAGTGAATGCCTCTACGGCAACAGTGCGAAATTGGATCAAGACAGGATACTTAACACAAGTGAGTAAAGGAGTAATTGCACAGGAGTCGCTTGACCACTTTATCGCACATGTTGTCGGCAAAGAGAAGCTACATACTCGAGCAAATAAGTTGTCCAAAGACCGCCATGACTACGAAGCATTAGAACATAGGTTTGAGGAACTTTATCAGCAATATGAGAGTGAAGATCTCGGTACTCAATACGAACAGTTGCTATCCGAATCACATCGCAATAAAGAGGGGATATACTACACACCATCGTGGATTGTACGCGATATGCTTAATCATATTACGATTCATCCTCGTTCTACGTTTTTAGACCCTTGCTGTGGTTCGGGAAATTTTATTATTGAGGCAATACGAGCAGGCATTGCTCCCGAGAGTATTTATGGTTTTGATTCCGCTTAACATGCTGTTGCTATTACCAAGAAGCGGATTTATGATGAGTGTGGGGTTTTAACACATAATGTTATAGTCGCAGATTTTTTACAAGAAGTACCAACGTTGATGAAACAAGGTAAAAAGTTTGATCTCATTTTTACAAATCCTCCTTGGGGCAAAAAACTTACCCAGTCTTATAGACAACAATATAGCGCGCTGTATGGCTTTGGTAGCAATGTAGATACCACATCGTTATTTCTAGGGGCAAGTCTTGCCATACTGCAAGATGCAGGCACACTAGGTTTTTTAGTCCAAGAAGCTCTCTTCAACATTCTTGCTTTTAAACACATACGGCGAAGAATCCTTAAAAAGCAGATTGTGCGATTGGTTGATTATGGTAAGGCGTTTGATGGACTTGTTACAAAAGCATACGCTCTCATTCTTCATAATCATCCGCCAGCAGTAACTACACAAGTAGAATGTCGCCATAGCGGTACTACGCACTATCGTGTGCAAGAATCATTTAAAAACAATCCAAATGGCATTTTTGATTTTTGGTCTAACGAAGCAGACGCGCAGGTCATAGACAGACTATACTCAACCACACACACCACACTTCACGGCAAAGCACGATGGGCACTCGGTATAGTTACCGGTAATAACAAAAAACACTGTAAAGAATATCAGTCACCCGGATATATTCCACTCTACAAAGGGTCAGACATTACAAAGCAAGGATTAAAAGATCCAAGCACATTTGTTGCTAGTGATTTAAAAAGTTTTCAGCAGGTAGCACCTCTAACATTATACCAAGCACCTGAAAAGTTGATATACAGGTTTATTTCTTCGGATCTATGCTTCTACTACGACAATCAGCAACGGTTTATTCTCAATAGTGCTAACCTGCTTATACCGCATGATCTTGGTATAAGTCCAAAACAGCTTACATGCTTACTCAATAGCGAGATACTGAATTGGCTTTTCAAGAAGCTTTGTGCAACACATAAAGTTTTGAGAGGAGATTTAGAGTTGCTACCTATTCACACTGATTACTTCAAAGAATATTCACATTTTTCTGAAGCGACCTATTTACAGTATTTACAACTAACCAAAGCAAATAATGGAACTTTCAGAATTAAAACATAGAATTGTAGAATCTTTCACAGGATCGCAAGAAGACCTTTATGAGATACTTCAAATG
>DHLT01000267.1:0-5282 GCA_002405405.1 Ignavibacteria bacterium UBA4661
CATTTACTCCGGATTTGCCTGGAAACTTTGCCGGTGGGTTGGTACAGTTGAATCACGTTGCTTTTCCTGAATCCTTTAGTCTTCGCTTTTCTGTAAGTACTTCATTTAATGATAATGTAACTCTAAAAGGTAACAAGTTTTATACTTCCGAAGGTAGTTCGACAGATTGGATGGCTATGGATGATGGATTACGCAGCATCCCTTCATCTATTCCACAAACTCGTGAGTCAATGGATAATCTCAGAAGTCGAGCAGGTGCTTTAGCTGGTAATGCACCTGAGGAATGGATTAATCTCGGTAAAAGTTTTCGTCAGGAGTCATGGCGCGAACGTTCCTTAACAGTATCGCCAAATACTTCGTATGCGCTTTCGTTTGCCAATAAGTTTCAAGTGGCTGACAATGATTTTGGAGTAATTGCGAATATCAGTTACGGTAATAGTTATGCATTTAACAACCTGACTCGTGCAGGAATTAATGTTGATCGAACACCCTTGTTCGGATATGCGGGTGGTCAGGCAACGCGTTCAGTAAGTTGGGGTGGTTTATTAAATCTTTCGTACAAAATTGGTGATAATAGCTCTATCACTTTAAAAAATGTATATAACCGCTCTTCCGATGATGAAACACTCTCTCTCGAAGGAAGTGATGTGCCACAAAATCAGGAGCGCCGTTATTATAGTTTTCAATTTGTGCAAAAAGAATTGTTGTCGAGCCAGTTAGGTGGAAGTCATACATTGCCATTCCAGAATGCGCTGTTAGAGTGGACATTAGGATACTCGACCTCGCAACGTGATGAACCTGATTTGCGCCGTTTGCGTTATAACCGAGTGCGTAATAGTAATGATGCCTTTATTGCGGCAATACCTATTACCCCACAAGGTGCGGGTGATTTAGCAGGCCGTTTTTATTCGAACCTCAACGACAATGTTCGTTCGGCAAATGTTAATCTTACCTTGCCATTTGACCAAACTAAGATTAAAGTTGGTGGTTTACTCGAGCGTCGTCGTCGTTCTTTCTCAGCGCGATCCATGACTATAATTCAGAGTCGTGTTGTTTTTACTGATGTTCCTGATACAGATCTTGACTTATCTTTGGCACCTGGATTACTTCTTCAAGAAGACAACTTTCGTGGTGATGGGTTGGGTATTTCCGAGGATTCAAAATTGAGTGACACTTATTCGGCTGAAGAGTCGTTAAATGCCGCATATCTGATGCTTGATCAACCGTTATCGATAGCGGGTGCTGAATTACGTATGATCGCAGGATTCCGAATTGAAGACAACTTACAAACTCTGAACAGCTTTGACCAAAGTAATCGCCCTGTCAACGTTGCCCTGAAAACAACAGACATTCTCCCTGCACTGAACCTTGTTTGGAAAACGAATGATGCAATGAATGTACGTTTTTCAATTTCTCAAACATTAGCTCGTCCTGCTATTCGTGAATTTGCTCCATTTGCATTTTTTGACTATCAATTGCAGGCGAGAACTGAAGGTAATCCTAATCTCACACGTGCATTGATTCAAAACTACGATCTTCGCTATGAGTGGTTTAGTGGACCGGGCGAAATAGTTTCGGTGAGCGGTTTTTATAAAGTCTTTAAAAATGCTATCGAGCAGACAATTATTCCAAGTCCGGGTAATGTTGTGTTTTCATTCCAAAATGCGCAAGGTGATGCAACAAACTATGGTCTTGAGTTTGAGTTGCGGAAACGCTTGTCATTCCTTGGTAGCATGTTTGAACACTTTACATTTTCAGGAAATGTTGCTTTAATTCAGTCGAATCTTCGAGTATTGCAAGCAGGAAGAGAGGACGATCGAACAATGTGGGGACAATCGCCATACTCTGTCAATGCAAGCATTTTCTATCAGCATCCCCATATTGGTACAGCCATTACTCTTGGTTATAATGTTGCAGGGCGAAGAATCATTCAAGTTGCTGACATAGGTGTGTTCGGATCTGATCCCGACCCTCATGTTTATGAATTACCACGTGATGTTATTGATTTTTCTGTGGTACAGCCAATTGCTCAAGCTTGGGAAGTAAAGATTATGGCGCGTGATCTTTTGAATCAGCAATTAGTGTGGGAACAATTGGGGCGTTCAATTCAAACGAATCTTCGCGGTCGTACTTTTACATTAGGCGTTAGTTATCGTATTCAATAATCCTTGTAAATAATCGAGCCATCGTTGATTAAACGATGGCTCACTTCTTTCTATTTCTTTAGGGTCGTTTATGTTTAAACGTATGCTACAGTTTTTCTTCGCAATACTTGTTATCTGTATGCTCGGCTATGAGTTTGCAATAGCCCAAACGACATTTCGAATTACTGCGTTGGGGATCGGGCGGGCACAAGATCTTACTGCTGACGTTTTGCAACAGCGTCTTTTAGTTGGGCAGACTTATTCGTTGCGTTGGGAGCGTACAGGTGCTTCGGCACTGTTTCTGCAGTATTCGGTAACCGGAGCAAATGGTCCGTGGATTTCTGCTCTGCGCCGTAATGCTGCTACACAACGTGAAGAAGCTGTACGAATTGCAAATGATACAGCAGCAAATGGTTCAACAATACGAAATAATACACTTGGAAACCTTGTACTCCGTCCCGCTGTTTCAGGATCTCCTGCATTCATTCGTTTAGTCAATGATACTCTCAATCCTACAATTATTGCCACACACACGACACCAATTGAAATCGCCCCACCACCACCGCCAATTAATGTTGATTCTACATTACGTGGTGCAGTGTCTGCCGGACAGCGTTTGGTACTCAGACGAGGAATAATTTATGGATTAGATGGGTATTTTTATGTAGACTCACTCGGAGTTTTAGTCATTGAGCCGGGCGCAATTATCGTTGGTGATACCGTAGGACAAAATTCTGCTATTTGTGTTAATCGTGGTGGCATTATTGTGGCTCGTGGTACAGCACAAAACCCTATTATCATGACAAGTCGAGCTGTCCGAGGACAACGCCGTGCAGGTGACTGGGGTGGGTTGCTGATTGCTGGACGAGCACGTATCAATTCTACGGCTCGCGAGGCTGCATTTGAAGGTGGCATTGCCGCTCCTACTTCAGGACGTGGATGGTATGGTGGTACTGATGATAATGATTCGAGTGGAGTGGTGGAATATACACGTATTGAATTTGCAGGTATCGCAGCATTTCCTAACGAAGAATTAAACTCGTTGACCATGGGAGCTGTAGGGCGACGTACACAAATTCGATATGTACAATGTTCTTTCAATAATGATGATGCTTTTGAGTGGTTTGGTGGCACAGTCGATGCAAAAAATATCATTGCGTATGCAACCGTAGATGACGATTTCGATGGTGATTTCGGTTGGACTGGTCGTGTTCAATTTGCTATTGCTAGACGATTTGCGCAGATAGCTGACCAATCAACAAGTCAAGCATTTGAGATGGACAATGATGGAAGCTCTTCGTATAATACCCCTCGCACGTCGCCGATTTTCTCTAATGTGACAGCTATTGGACCAATCTCTGATACATCTGCTGTGTCGGGTACAGGAGCAGGGCAATGGAATTCACTCTTTGGGAGTGCGGCACAAATTCGCCGTAATGCTCGGACGAGTATTGTAAATTCTGTTTTTGCAGGTTGGCCTCGTGCAGGTATTGAGTTGAATGGCATACCGACAACAACAGCTGCCCTTGGCGATACTCTCTTGTTACAAAATAATACATGGGTTGGAAGCAAAGGAAATCCTGCATTATTGTTGGCAGGAGGAACCGCGGCTGGCCTTACTGCATCGTGGATATTGACACCGTCTTTCAATAATGCGCTTGTCAATCAAGCAGGACAAATTGCTGATTATGCACAATTGGAGCGACCATTTAATGAAGGTAATACATTTAGTGTTCGCCCGAATGCAAATTCGACATTGTATGGTAATGCGTCATTCGTCGGAAATTCTCTAGTAAACCTACAGGATTCTTTTTTTGAGCGTGTCAATTATCGCGGTGCATTTGCTCCGGGTGTGACTCAGCGTTGGGATTTGGGGTGGACAAGTTATGACCCAGTGAACTTTGACTATGTTGCCGGAGGTCAGACTGTGAGTGTTCGTGATGCTCAGGGTAATCCTGTTCCCAGCATTTCTAAATTGGATGTTACGGTGTTCCCGAATCCCACAAGCAATGTATCAACGATTCGTTATAATCTGCTTGCAACAGAGCGTGTAACAGTGCGCATTGTCAATACACTTGGTGCACTTGTTGCGACAGTCTTTGAAGGTCGTCAGCAAACTAAGGGTATTTATGAATTCACGTTGAATGTTGAGAGTGTACCAACAGGAACATATTTTGTACAAATTCTTACGACTAATGGAATCGTGTCACAACACTTGAACATTGTGCGATAAGAGCCGAACAAGCAAAAAACAATACGGGGCAACAGAAGATGTCTGTTGCCCCGTTTTTTGTTGAATACATAATGAGATGTCGGTTAGTGCATGAGTGCTTGCAGATTGCTTTGTACTTGTTTCCAATTCACGACATTCCACCACGCATTGACATAATCAGCTCGCTTGTTTTGATATTTCAGGTAGTAAGCATGTTCCCATACATCAATACCCATGATAGGCGTAGTACCCCATGCCGAAAGTTTTTGTTGATTTTCTGCTTGAAGGATCAAGAGTTTTTTATCCTGTGCACGGTAGTGCAATAGCCCCCAGCCACTGCCTTCGACAGCAATAGCCGTTGCTGTAAAATGTTTTTTAAATGCATCATAACTCCCAAAATCTTCTTTGATCTTATCTGCAAGAATACCTGTTGGTTCACCACCGCCACCATTTTTGGGGTCAGCAATAATGCTCCAAAAAAGTGAGTGCAAAAAATGTCCGCCACCATGAAATGCAGCTTGCCGAGACCAGTGTTGGATAAGGGTAAAATCATTATTTGCACGGGCTTTAGCAAGTTCTGCTTCAGCTTTATTCAAACCATCAACATAGGCTTTGTGGTGCTTGCTATGGTGTAATTCCATTGTTTGCGCATCAATATAGGGCTCTAACGCCGAATAGCTATATGGGAGATTTGGTAATGAATGCACTGGGGTTGCCGTGGTAGTTTGTTGTTGTGTCCATACAGATTCAGTTGCAAGCGATGTTGATAGAGCTGTTGCACCGACTAATGCAGTACTTTGAAGAAAACGTCTCCGATTCTGGCGAGAGGAAAAATGAGATGCCATAGGGATATGAAGAAAAATGAAAGAAATAGTGGGGAATGCAAAAGAATATGCCGTACAACGACGCAGGACATTTTATGATAA
>DHLT01000267.1:5423-14511 GCA_002405405.1 Ignavibacteria bacterium UBA4661
GACGCAGGACATTTTATGATAATTCAACAATATGAGCATGTGATCGCGAACGGAGTGCATCGATAGTGCAGTCAAGCATGAATGATGACATCCTTCGCCGGAATGTATGAAGTTCGTCTTTGGTATCAAGCAATGGCTGATACTCTTGCTGTGAAGAGTTATCTTGTTGTGAGTAAGAGAGTTCCTGAGTTGATTCATGTCCATCATCTTTGGGTGAAATTTTTTCTGCTGAGGGTGAATCTTGTTCGAATCTATCTGTCGCAGGTTTCCGCTCATTAGTTGGCGTGTGAGCAGTATAGAATGTTACCGTATTCCATAAGGGGTCGCGTTCAATTTCAACAAGATAAAGTTCGTCGTAGGGAATAATTTGAAAATCTTCTGCAAAGATATTTTTTCCCACAAGACCTTTCGTTTTGATTTGCAATCGCTGATAATGCATTCGATGAGCAATTTGTGTGATGTTGATCGTGAGGGCTAACGGAATAACATAGTATTGTACTTCTGCTTCAGGGAGTATATAGACAGCGAAATATGCTGATGCAAGATCAAGAATGAACAAAACACCCAAACAATAGAGTACAAAGGGATCATATCCAAAATGAATATCTTCGCCCAAACGTACTGCTCGCTCGGCAATATTATCAACAATACGGCGATATACTGATGCTCCATATGCAAGCATGGCATAGGTCAGTGCAACAAAAAAAGCATGAAAAAGGACAAGACGATCAAAATTACCCATATGTATGATTGAGTCAAATGAATGAAATCTGCTAAAAAGAAGTCAGTGAGTGTCAGCCATAACTTCATTGGTGTCGGTTAATGTCCGACAACAGAATCAGTCAAAGTGCGTACGTTTACAATTGCAATATACAATACCGTTGTTGTATGTTTGTGTCAAGCCATTTGTTGCTTGCCACAACGGAGTGCACTTGAATTTACCACATAAATATTAGTATTAAAGCCAGCATTTCTAACCACTCGATTGGCGTGATCAGAACGCAAAAACATTGTTTGTATTTATTTTTATGGGACATTACACAGGGTGAGCAATGCTATGTCATGCCATGATCTTTTTACAGCCCGTTTTAGCATTCAGTGACGACACTTTTTTATCTACTAAAAGGATAACACCATGAATGTATATTTTAATTCCCATGACGAAGAACTCTTGGATGCTGATGCTGGTGATGCAGATGTGCAAGTAAGTTCGCATAAGCATTTAGGAACTGTCTGGTATGATGGAGATGAGATGCAATTCACTACGCGCTTGCTTCGCAAACAGGAAGAAGAGCGACATGATGTAGCGAAAGAGCTACAAGATACGATTGCCCAACTTTTGATTGCTGCTCAGATTCATTTAGATCATGGTCAAAAAGCGAGCCCCGATCCTCATCCTGCTTTTGCTGACGCACGTAAACTCCTAACGACAGCTATGCAGGAAATTCGTTCAGTAGTAAATCGACTTTACCCACATATTATCGAGCATTATGGTACAATGGCTGCATTGCAGTTTATGTGTACAGAGTTTTCCCGAAGCAATAATCTTCCTATTCGTTGTATGTCACGGGGTGCAACGCGGACCCAGATCCGTAAAACAAGTATTTCCAATAACAATACATCGGAAAGTGTCTATGCGGGAATTATGCTATATCGGGGATTGCAATTAGTGCTAAGGATACTTGAAAAATCCGGCATTGAGCATTTCGATAATGTGGTAGTTATCTTCATCACACAGCAACGGCAGTTAAATTTACGTGTTGTGATTCACCACTATGTTTCACTTGAACCGACACAAGAATTATTTACCGGTCTGCGTTCATATATCCGTGCCACAGGTGGATCCATGCGACTTGCTTTCTTTACCGATCGTGAAATTCATCTTACGATGCATGTACCATTAACACTGCAACCTGTAGAAATGTAGAAAGACAAAACAGCTGTTCTGTTATCGTCAATCATGGGGAATTACGGGGTAATGCGAAGTGCAATTTGATTGGTTGCTTGGAGCAGAATGGGGAGTTGTCTCTCAGTAATGATTGTTTCAAATTCGCGGAGAGTAGCGATATTTTCTTGTGAAAGTTGGTCGTACGCGAGCAATTGACGGATCAACTCTAAACAACGCTCATACTCTTGAAAGAATAAAGCATCAATTAAGTCAAGAATAAGACCGCGAGATTCAGCAGGAAGATGATTAGACATATCCATTAGAGTATGCGCGAGATGTTCTGCTTTAGCAAAAATTGCATGCTCATTAATGTCTTCATGGTCGTTCTTGTTGGCTGTATCATGATTGTGATTATTCTTGCTGTACGCAAGTACATCATCAAGACTCGATGACTCATGTTCAACCATATTGTGGTTCAAGTAATGA
This sequence comes from Ignavibacteria bacterium UBA4661, assembly GCA_002405405.1. GTDB lineage: Bacteria > Bacteroidota > Ignavibacteria > Kapaibacteriales > UBA4661 > UBA4661. The sequence goes on from DHLT01000267.1 coordinate 7,798, forward strand.
GGGGTGGATAGTTCGTCAGAATGTGTACTTTGATGTGTATCAATTGAGTCCGACATTGACGGAAGAGATGCATCTGGAATAATTGTTGTATATCGTTGAGGTGCAATCGATATTTCGGTACTGGGAATATGAAGAGTAAATTCTGCACCGTTGGATGTATCGGTACGATTTTGAGCGGTAATTGTACCACCATGGAGCTCCGTAATTTGTTTGGCAATCGTTAATCCAATACCAGTTGACGATTCACCACCTGTAGGTCGTGCGGAAAGTTTCTGAAAAGAGAGAAAAAGTCGTTGGAAATCTTCAGGTTTGAATCCGGGTCCTTGATCGAGAATGCGACATATAAAGTGATTATCTGAACTGATATTAACGATAACATGTATTTGAGTATTTGTTGGAGAGTATTTCAATGCATTGCTGATGATGTTTTCCATGACTTGCTTCAGGCGATCATGATCGGCGACTACAAAACAGTGCAGTGGTAGATCGGCAACAATCATTTGCTTTTTCTTGCGTGCAATGAGAGCAAAGTCTCGAATGGTATCGAGAATCATGGCGCAGACCTCAAATCTTGCCGGATGCAATTCCATATTGCGAGACTCGGCTGCAGTCATGTCAAGCATATCACTAATGAACCGTTTCATGCGCTGTACTGACTGTAAAATCGCATCTGTATTGGTCATGAGTGTATTAATATTTGCTTCTCCTTTTCGGAGATATACCTGGATCATTTCCGTGCTGAGCTGAATACCTCCTAGAGGATTTTTAAGATCATGAGCAACAATACTCATGAGGCGCATTTTGTAATTATTTGCTTCAGTAAGCTGATAATTCAACAGAGAAAGTTTTGTGTTGGCTGATTCTAATGCAGCCTTTTGCTCTACAAGGATTTCATTGGTTTTTTTACGCTGATGATTTGCATACACCATAAAACCAACTAATACCAATACCATTGCAACGACAGCGATTAAACCATTCCGTAGCGCAGCATCGACTTTCTGTTCTTCTTCAAGAATAGTAATTTTTGCTTGTTGCAAAGTTGATTGTAAAGATTCGATTTGTCCTACCGTCCGGGCATTGAGTAGAGAGTCATGAAGAATTACTGCTGAATCACGATAGGTATATGCACGAGCAAAATCTTTTTTACTTCGATATGCTTCTGCAAGGTAATTGTATCCATCCTGAATGCGGTATAAAAATCGTGATGACTTAGCAATCTCCAAGCCCTTATGATAGTATGCAAGAGCAGAGTCATACTTATCTTGACGCAAGGACAAGAGACCTAAAAAATAATAAGCACGAGTCAAGACAATAACATTCGTTGAAGCAGTCGGGTGGTTGAGGGCACTATCCGTTAACGTACGTGCCATCCTGAGATTGCCGGCATCGAGTGCAATGATAGCATTGTTGATTAAGTAGAACGGGATACCGCCTGCATTATATTGCTTAGAATATATAAATGCACGCTGATTATAAATCATTGCAGAATCACGCATGTTGTTCATCTGCAAAAAAGAGTATGCGATATTCAGATAAGGGGCGACAACGCGAGCGAAATTTTTCGCTTGTGCAAAGTAGTTTGCTGCGCGATTGTAGTATTCAATAGACTTAAGATAATTACCCTGCTCAAACATAATGATGCCAAGACCATTATAGCTTTCGCCCAGACCAGAATAATCATCATTTGCTTCGAATTTAGCTATAGCATCGGTGTAGTTCTGAATTGCTTCACCAAAAAAACCACGTCGCTGTGCAGCAAAGCCTATTACGCGTTCTGCTCGTGCTATACCAATTTCCCAGCCGATTGATCGTGCTGCATTGAGTGACGCTATAGCATATTTTTTGGTCGTATCATAACTTAAAGTATTGTAGTTCAAAGCGAGGGCAAGCAGAGCACTAATATGGTTTGTATCTTTGGTTGTTGTTGTTTGAATAACTCTGCGCAAACTGTCATTGGCAGCAGCGCGTAGGTACGATGTAGTCACATTCAACCAAAGGCAGATAAGCAACGCTGTACGCCATAGCCAAGTAATAGAGAGACTGCATTGAGAATCGTGAAGCATGATGATCCTACCGCAAAGACACGTATGATAATGAGCAAAACAAGCATACCCAATGTATAGCAGTGAGAAGCCGAATCTACATATTTTTTTTTGCAACTCAGGCGACACATTTTTAGCGGTGTTCGAGCAGAGAACAATAGATTGCAATATAGGTGTCTTTTTATTAGTGTAATGTCTATGATAATCATTGAAAGTCTGCTTCTGTTTTGTCTTGGTTTAGTCTCCGGAGGGGTAAATTCTATTGCAGGTGGCGGTGGCTTATTACAATTGCCCGGTCTGCTCTTTATTGCATCACTTGCCGGTAGTCAAGCAGGGGGGGCGGTTGCATTACAGTCATATTTCGGTGCAAATAAAATTGCTTCTTTTGCAGGGGCTATCATGGCAATGCGTGAATATGGACAACGCGTTGCTTTGCCTAAAGGTATGATTATAGGAGCATGCTGTGCATCTTTTATCGGTGGTGTTATAGGAACATATACCTTGCTTTTAACTCCAAATGATATTCTTAAACCGATTGTCTTGGTTCTGATGGCTCTAGCACTCGGTGTTGTACTATATCAACGTTCTTTTGGGCACGCACATATGCCACGTTTACGTGGATGGTTAGAAATTTTTACCGGTGTATGTTTGGGTGGTGCTTTAGGGTTTTATGATGGTTTTTTTGGACCGGGCACAGGTAGTTTTTTGATTATTTGTTTTGTGCTTTTTTTCGGTTACGAACTTCTGATTGCTACTGCTTGTGCTAAAGCGGTCAACCTTATGAGTAATGGTGCGTCGGTACTGATGTTTGGTATATCAGGAGCTGTATCGTTACAGATTATTTTAATTTCTGCCGTGCCGCTTGGCTTTGGCAATATTGTGGGTGCAATGATCGGTTCGCGGTTAGCATTGCGTGGTGGGAATGTATTCATCAGACGGATATTGAGCGGTATGATTACATTAGCGTTTATTTTACTCGCATGGCGCTGGTATGGTATGGGATAAAAGATCGCTGCGTAGAAACCGCATGCATGGCTTTCATTAATTTTTTTAAATATGACAACGCACATTTTTTCTTTTGAGGCTGGCCCTGTTGCAACGTTTGGATATATCGCTGCTGACATGGTAACACGACAAGCGGTCGTTATTGATTCACCCCTTGATAGCTTGCATGATATGCTATCTGTTATTCAGGAAAATTCTTTGCTGGTGCAAGCAATTCTTTTAACACATTCTCATTGGGATCACACAGGTAATGCACATGCGCTCAAGCAAGCAACACAGGCACCGATTTATTGCCATCCTTTTGATGCCTATCGCCTTGTTGAACCGATGAAGCATACTATGTTTCGATTGCCTTTTATAATTGAACCATCGCCCCTTGATCAAGAATTACATCATGGATATAGAATTGCATGTGGCGTATGGAATTTTGATGTTCGCCACACACCCGGGCATACTGAGGGTGGTGTGTGTTTTATTGATCACACGCAGAATATTGCTTTTGTGGGGGATACACTTTTTGCTGGAAGTATTGGACGAACTGATTTGCCGGGTGGAAATACACAGCAATTATTAGCGTCTATTCATCGGGAGCTCATGCCATTACCCGATACCATGCAGTTTTTTGCCGGACATGGTGATTCTTCCACCATTGGCTATGAACGTGCGCATAATCCCTTCTTGAGATAATCCTCTTTGGGATTACATCAATCACAGTTGCAGATATACCGCTACCAAATGACAAAATGAACTTCTTGTCATGGAGTCGTCATAACAAACTCATTCTGAGGAGTGCATTTTTGTTGCACACAAAAGCAACAAGCAAATGCAACGAGCACAGTTCTTACGCAGTAGAACAGACAATATAGCTTTGTGATACCTATCATCTTTTTTGTGTGAGCATCGTGAATTTCATTCTTCGATATTGTACTTCGGTCTTGTGTGTTCGCTTAGTTGTGTTATTGTGTTACGTTGTTTGTGGTTCTTTGATACTCACTGGTTGCTATTCCTTCACGGGTAATTCGATACCACCGCATCTGACGACATTGTCAATTGCAACAGCTGACGATGAAAGTTCATTTGGTGATGCCTTACTGCGTGAGCGATTGACGCAACAGTTGGTTACGCGATTTCGGAATGATAATTCTTTTCGCCTCGTGCAGGAAAATGCTACTGCCAATCTTTCTACAACGATTGTTTCGGTTGTAGAGGAAACAGTAACCTTAGCTCCCGCAGGGCAAACACTCGATCGAGCTGAAAGCGAACTCGATCGCAAAATGACGGTAACAGTTCGCGTTCGATATGAAGACCGTGTAAAGAAAGTTCAGATTTGGGAAAAAAACTTTACTCAATTCCGTAACTATCCGATTGCACAAGGCTTTACAGCGCGTGCTTCTGCTGTTGATGTTGCACTGACACGTATTGCTGAGGATGTTCTTTTGGCTGTGGTGTCAGGCTGGTAAATAGAAAATGCACGAACAATCACGAAAAGCAAACGCACAATAGATATTCTTTGAGAATCGTATTCTTCACTCTTTTCACTTTTCCTCTTTCCTTCCAACTATGGAAACACTGATACGCTTCCTTCCCTCCGAAAATGTTTTGATGGGATTGTACTTCTTCTCCATGTGTGTGCTGTTTCTTTTCGGATGCTATGGTTTAGTAATGATTTATTACTTCCATCGCACACGCAATAATGTTGTTTCTGTTGAGCGTCCGCTCGGAGAACTCGTTGCAGAGAATGGTAGTGTGTATCCAATGGTAACGATTCAGTTGCCTGTCTTCAATGAAGCGTATGTTGTCGAGCGCATTGTGAAAACGGTCTGCGAGATGGATTATCCAAAGGAAAGATTAGAAATACAGATTCTCGATGATTCTACGGATGATACCGTCGAGGTTTGTCGTGAACTTGCTGCACGCTTTGCCGCGCAAGGGTATGATATCAAACATTTACACCGTACTAATCGCGAGGGTTTCAAAGCCGGTGCCTTAAAGGCAGGTCTTGCAACAGCAAAAGGTGAATTTATTGCCATTTTTGATGCTGATTTTGTTCCCAAGAAGGATTTTTTGCAACGGACTATCCCACATTTTTTCAACAATGAAAAGACAGGTATGGTGCAAACACGTTGGGAACATTTGAATGAAAACTATTCGTTCTTGACTCGCGTGCAGGCTCTTGCTTTAGATGGTCATTTTGTTATGGATCAGCAGGTTGCAAACAAAGCAGGGTTCTTTATCATCTTCAATGGTACGGCAGGTGTATGGCGTAAATCAACAATTATTGATGCCGGTAATTGGCAACATGACACCATTACTGAAGATCGTGATTTGAGCTATCGTGCACAGTTGCGTGGATGGAAATTTGTCTATTTAAATGATGTAACCTCGCCAGCAGAATTGCCTGCAGAAATTAATGCACTAAAGTCACAGCAGTTTCGTTGGACAAAAGGTGCAATTGAAGTTGCAAAAAAACTTGTTCCTATGGTATGGAAATCAGACATTTCACTCAGTGAAAAAGTTCATTGTTCATTCCATTTGACAAATAACATCGTTTATCCTTTTATCACGCTTGTCGCAATGCTGAATGTACCATTGGTACTGATCAAAAATACCATTGGCGGCTTTGATACAATCTTTACAATCATGGGCATATTTACGTTGGCATCGGTTAGTACATTTGCTTTCTATACCTATGCGCAATGGAATATTCATGAGGACTGGCGTAAGCGCATTTTACTCTTTCCGGTCTTTATGGCAGGTAGCACAGGGTTGGCTCTCAACAATACTCGTGCTGTTTTTGAAGCACTCTTCAATAAGAAAACTGAATTTGTCCGTACACCAAAATACGGCACAGTAACCGCAAAAGAAGAATGGCGCACGAACAAGTACAAACAGAAAAAAATTAGCAAAACAATTTTTTTTGAATTGGGTTTTGCATTGTATTACCTAGTTGGCATCGCTGTATCGATCTATTTCTTAGAGATTTCGATTCTGCCATTTCAAATGATGTTCTTGATGGGTTTTGCAACGATTGGATTGCTCTCTGCTCGTCATGCACTGACAAAGTAAGTATTCGACACAAGGTAATATTAGTTGAAAATTTGGTGTTGCAAACAAAGGGGATATACACCAAAAGATCCACTCCTTATAGTGGTGAAGTGAAGAAGCAAAAAAGGCGACTCTGTCAAAAGAGCCGCCTTTTTTGTTTACATCTTGCTTGCTACGACAGTGTTTGTATCAAAACACAACCTTATCGTGCGAACTTTTTGTATCGATCATTAATACGACCCCAGTGCAAGTTATTTAAGAAGTTATCAATGTACTTTACACGACCTGGTCCATCTTTGTGATAGTAGGCATGTTCAAATACATCGCAGGCAATCAAAGGCACACCACCCCAAATTGCACCATAATGGTGCTCATCAACCAACACTGTAAGCAAGCGATTACTGTAGAGTTGGTCCCACGCAAGCACACCCCAGCCTGAGAGTTTCGCTGATGTTGCTGTTGCTTTGAAATCGGCTTTCCACGCATCGAGTGAACCAAATTCTTTTTCGATAGCGATTACGATTTCAAGGTCAGCAGATGCAATACCATCACCACCGAGATTATCCCAATATACATCATGGAGAACGGGACCAGCATGATTCCAAGTCATACGACGGTTCAA
>DHLT01000027.1:0-2928 GCA_002405405.1 Ignavibacteria bacterium UBA4661
CATTTCATCAAGCATCTGCAACAACAGTACAATATTGAAGTCCACATTGATTATTCCGAAAAGAATGGACCTCTATTCGGTGCACTGAAAGAGACCATCGATCAACTCTCGGCAATCGGATTGTCAGCAACAAGGGTAAATGACAAAGACTCGGACACTACAAAAAACAGCTCTGTTCAAGACTTCTTACGTCGATGGCTTTTCAACACAGAACGACATATCCGCCATTCTGCATTAGCACAGCATACCCGCATCTACTCATACTTTGACCGTACAGCCGAAGTTCGGGGCATTATGAAACACTTGAAGCATTTGATTCTTGAAAAGCATATCAACCCCAACGACATTTGTGTCATCACTCAAAACCCGTCTGATTACACTCCTCTTTTTCGTGAGTTCAGTGCCTTGTATCATATTCCGGCAAACATTACTGACCGTTACGCACTCGACACATCGGGAATTACTATTGCGATTTTTTCGGTACTCACCATGATTAGCCGTGCATACAAACGCGATGATGTCCGACGGGTCATGATGAATCCATACATCAGTCTGCCAAAACATAGCGATGGAACTCTCATCGATGTGAATAACCTTTTTCTTGTTGCAGAACGCTTAAGAATTGTGGGTGGTAACCGCCAAGGCAAAGAGGGAGAGTCATGGCTGAGCATCATGAAGAGCCGTAAAGAAAGTTTGCACCGTTATCATGATGAATTGCAGCAGAGTATAGCTCTTGATACTACTGCTATCGAAGAGTGCCGAGAAGAAATTGAGCGTATTGAGTTGGCACAAAAAGATTTTGAACTTTTTCTAGAAAACATTCGAGGTATTCAACCTAAAACTTCTCTTACAGCGGATGAATTTCAAGCATTCGTCAGCACGAATATCGTTCAGCATTTTGCTATTAAAGAAAACATTGTTGCGTACTACCAACAACTTGTACAACGCGCACAACAAGCATATTCAACGACTGATTCACTTGTTCGCAGTGATATGATGCTTCTGCGTCATGAAATCGAAAAAGATACTCGTGCTCTTGCAACCTTCCTGAAAGTATTGCAAGAATTGACAGTCATTTTGAATACTATCGAGTCTACACGAACATCTCGAGGATTCGCTGTATATATCGATAAACTACAAACAATGTGTTCGCAAACACGTTTTCAAGTATTACAACAGCCTATCGCTCAAGTAACATTTACTACCCCCGAACAAATACGCAATATTCCCTTTCAGATAATAATCATGTGTGGTATGATCCACGGAGAATTCCCTGCACGCTACACACCTGAAAGTTTTTTGGGCATAGAATTACTCGATAGCGAAGATCGCTTCATGAAGCGTGAACGCATGGCTTTTTATCAAGCACTAAGCAATAATCCCACCAGCTATGCCGATGGTACAAGACAAATGATTCTCACCTATCCTCGCCACATTGAGGATATGGAATGCACTCGTTCATATTTTCTTGATGCTCTATTGAAAGTGAGCTGCACTCAAGAAGAAGAATCTCAAATGGTTACACATATTCCTTCAGAATCATTCGCCTTTGCACCGCTTGACCATACTCAAAGCGTAATCTTTCCTCTATGGCATAATGTACCGGCAACGACTGAAGAATACCTGCGTGCCATCCTTCATCGTTTCGTTGAGAATGCTACAGACATTGATAGTACGGCACATTCAACAATGTGGTCTGCACTTGTTGCTCCCACTATGGCAGATATACTACCATTACTTCAAAAACAACTGACGGTATTGTATAAACGACAAAAACGTCAGCATCACATTGTTACGCTCGACGTATTACCCCCAACCGAATCAAATTCGTCTCCAACAAAAGCATATTCCGTTAGTACCTTAGAGCAGTATGCGGCTTGTCCTTATCAATGGTATGCACAGTCGGTTTTACGATTACAGAGTAAAGAAGAATATGATAATGCCCTTACTCCTGCTGAAAGTGGCAGTCTTTTGCACCTTATTGCCTATCGATTTTACACGAACTTACAACAACAATCAACAGAGCCGATATTGCCCGGCAATATACAGCAAGCACCACCTATTCAAGCAGTACAGCTCTATCAAGAAAGACGTGATGAGTATGCTCAACAACTTCTTTCTATTGCAACTGATGCTTTGGAACGCATTCGCTATGACCATCCTTTTTTTCAATTAGATGAAGATGAGTTGATTGGCAGACAATCACCAGATACTGAACGGAAACTCGGTGGAAAACTTCTTGCATGGTTGGATGGAGAATTAACACGCAGTAGCAGTACAACACTGAAGCCGTCAGGATTTGAAATTAACTTCACCGGTCGGTCACGTTCAGTCGAGCAGAACACATTACCGCCTATACAGCTCACCGATAAACTTTTTTTACAAGGCAAGATTGATCGTGTTGATATTGACTATAAAGAGAATCAAATTCAATTCGCGATTATTGATTACAAAAAAGGTAAAGCAAGCGCACAACCTAAAGCAAAAGATATTCTTCATGGTACTGCCCTACAAATGCCTCTATATGCTGTGGCAATGCAGAAAATTCTTGCGGATACATACAATACACCATCGGCTTTATTAATGTACGCACGATATATTTCGTTCACGCTTGAAAAAGATAAAGAAGGTGCTAAAACGCTTGCAACACAAGATGTTCTGCAACAAATTAAGCCTAAAAATGCGCGTGCATTTAAAGAGCAGGAAGAACTACTTGGGCATGCTCTCAAGGTTGCAAATGACATTATCAACAATATTGAGCAGAGAAACTTTTCAATCACTCCACATGAAAAAAAAGATCCCTGCCAATACTGTTCCTTTAGTGCTGTCTGCCGCATCAAAGAAATTGAATCAATGCAATAATTATCACACCATCCTATGAGTACGGTATCAACATCAGCAAAACAATGGACACGCGAGCAAATGCTT
>DHLT01000027.1:3099-6458 GCA_002405405.1 Ignavibacteria bacterium UBA4661
TGCTTGCACAAACAATAGACCGACACATTAGCATTGTTGCAGGTGCAGGTGCCGGAAAAACATCGGTCTTAGTCGAGCGTTATGTCAAACTTCTTCTTTCCGGCTCTGACCCACATGCAATTGTAGCAATTACCTTTACTCGCAAAGCCGCTAGTGAAATGCAAAGTCGTGTCGTAGCACGTTTGAATGAACTTTTGCAAGACATAACCTATCAAGATGAATGGAAAAAAATTAAACAACATAGTGAACGCATGACCGGCGCAATGATTACGACCATTCATGGTTTTTGTGGTAGAATTCTGCGAGAGTTCCCGATTGAAGCCGGTGTGAACCCGAACTATAAAGAATTGGAAGAATACGATGCTATTCGCTTGAAAGAGCGCGCAATTCGCAATGCTTTAGATGATGCTCTTAGTGGCACAAGCGAGGAACGTGATACTGTGCTTTCATTAGCACGTCATTTTACCCGTCGCACGCTTATCAACCATCTTCGTACTATTATTGACAGTGGAGAGAAATTTGAAGCACTCCGCACACTTTACACGAAAGACAACATTGCCCTTTTAGAGCAATTACGACCTGCATACGAAGACCATGCACATGCCATTGAACGATATGGCAAACTTTTAAGTGAGATACCATTACTCAAAACAAAACAAACGTTGAATGACAATCAATCAAAAGCACTTTCATTGCTTCACACTTATAGCAATCAAATCGCAGAGCCACTACACATCTCTTCGCAAGACTCCGCGATGAGCGAGATTGAGCATCATCTTGAGCATGTTCATAGTCTTATTGACGTATTACTTCAAGAAAAAATCATTTCCGGCTCAGGTAGTATTAATGGTAGCACACTGAGAAAAGACATATTCGCCGGTAATGAAACACGATTAGAACAGACGAAACATCAACTCGTTGTACTTTTTGAATCTTTCAATCCCTTGCGCGAAGTATTTGCATACCGCACCTATGATGCCCCACTCCTTGACCGAGCACGAATGCTTTTTCGCATTGCATGCTCTGCACGTACTTATTATGACCAATTCAATGATGAACAAGCGACACTTGACTTTGATGGCATTATCCACAAAGCTCTTGATGTACTGAAAAAAAGTGAGGTGCAAGAAACACTGCGACAAAAATACCCTTACATTATGATCGATGAATTTCAAGACACAAATGTTGTGCAATATGAGCTTGCACGTCATCTTGTTGACATTTATTCACAGTCGCAAAACCTCTACATTGTTGGCGACCCGAAACAAAGTATTTATCGTTTCCGTGGAGCAGATGTAAGTGTATTTGAACAAGCACGGAATGAATTGCATCAACGAAACCAAAACTTTTTTAACGAGAAAAAAATACCATCACTGCCCAACGCCGATTCAGTAGAACAAACAGGTCTATTATCACTCTCAACGACATTTAGACTTGCTCCAACGATAGCTGCATTTGTTAATCATGTCTGCGGTGTCTTGATGCGAAAGCATCCTGATGATTCGAGAACACGATTTGATGTTCATTATCAGGATATTATCTGTGGAGCTGAGACCGACAAAGCAACGCAAGGCACAATACATCTTCTTTTGGCACAAGATCAAGTACAAACCACTGAGAATGAATCAATTGATGCTCAACCCATACCCACGGATACAACCACTGAGTCAGAATCACTAAAAGTAGAAGAAAGTGATAATACCGAAGACTCCGTACGCGAAGCACGTCTTGTGGCAGAATTTATTCAGCACATTGTTCATACCAATGCACTTCCATTGCGCGAGCGCCCGGTTGTGGATAGTAATGATAGCATAGCATTCCCGACACGACCGGCAACATATAAGGATATACTCATTCTTGTTCGTTCACGAAGCAAGAATGATACTCTCACTCAGGCTCTTCGCAGAAAACACATTCCTTTCCAAATCAGTGGCGGAGTCGGATTTTATCATCAACCCGAAATACAAGACCTACTCTCTTGTCTTGAGTTTTTGTTGAATACTGATGACAATATTGCTTGTGTAGCAATGCTTCGTTCCCCTTTGTTTTCTATCCAAGACAATGAAATTGATAGAATTGCTCTATCCTCATTACGCAACAAGTCGATGTGGCAAAAGATACTTCATGCACAAGAGCAGTCAGTAGTGTCGGAACAATTACAATCTGCCATCGAAATCTTGAAGGAATTACTTCTGCTTTCTACCCATATCAATTGCAGTTTACTGACGAATTTTATTCTTGATATGACAGGTTGGCGCAATGCCATTGTTCGTATGGAGCGTGAAGAGCAAATGTTGGCGAATATGAATAAACTCCTCAAAATAATCCGGGGCTTTGAACACAAGGGACTAATAACTTTGCACGATGTAGTCTGTGAGTTACAACTGTTACAACAAACGGTTGACAAAGAAAGTGAAGCACCCATTGAGAATGACCTCGATGCTGTGCGTATTATGACGATTCATGCCTCCAAAGGCTTAGAATCACCCATTGTTTTGCTCTTTGGGTTGAATACACAACCACCTACCGCATCATCATTTCTCATCCACGAGCACGGCGGCGGCATTCTTTTTCCTTACACCAATGACAATGGCGACTAAATCAAAACACCACTCTATCAAGTTTCAAAGCTTAATGAATCATAGGCAGAATCTGCTGAAATGAAACGTTTACTCTATGTAGGTATGACACGAGCAAAAGACCATCTCATCCTTTCCGGCAGAATCAAACCAAACAAAGAACTAAGTATTCCCCAACGAACCATGCTTGGTCTCGTAGATCGTGCCTTGAAAGCACATTCCGGTGCAGTTGATGACCCATTAGTCCAAGAATGCAATCTCTTTACAGATTTGGAAGTTCCTTTCTTTGCACAAGTAAAAACAGCAGAAGGCTCGACCCTGATACTCGACAACAGCTATAGTACTGTACGCATTTATCGGGAAGCAGAGCAATTTGTTCGACAGGAAACCGGAAAGAATAAAGAGAAGGTTATTGCGCCGCCGGAGTTTGTTCACCATGCTTTGGTCGATTCTGTTCCATTTATTTATGATCGCATGACAGTCTCCGCTTCGCAAATCATGAAATTTCTTCATCATCGTGATCTATGGATTGAAGAAAATGTCCTTGGACTCAGCAAAGAGTATCTTGGCTCACTCAGTGCCAAATCAGCACTTGACGAAGAAGAAATAAGCGATCATGATTCTTTTTTAGAGACTCTACCTCACAATACCACACGTTTTGATCTTGACAATACAGTCGCCGGAACGCTCTTTCACGCAATGATGGAAATTGTTGCAGAGTGTCTCAATGCCGATGGCTCGATTGACTCAATCTAATTCGAATACTATCTCGAGCGACAT
>DHLT01000074.1:0-2081 GCA_002405405.1 Ignavibacteria bacterium UBA4661
ATCTTGTCTATTATGATGCTACACTTGTGCTGACAGCCAAAGACACTGGCATCGGCTTCGACACAGAGCGTACATATACCGAAAATCTTGGTTTGAGGAATATGCGCGAGCGTATTCAGAGCATCGAAGGAACATTTGATATTGACTCTACGATTGGCAAAGGTACATGCGTAGTTATTCGTGTACCCGCTCCTCTCTTGTCATCTTCTCCGTGAAAATCACCGTTGTTTTTTTCAACTGGTTGGTATGATCTGCTTGACAAGTAAGGCAATCTTTCTCTCTCGTATTCACTGATATTTTCTCTCATACTATGAGTACCCCCATTCTCCATACTGCTCACTCTCAACCAAATCATTCTCAACCTGACACCATCGTGGTTGCCATTGTCGATGACCACCATTTGTATGCCGAAGGCATTGCATCGGTGATACGAATGGAGTCCGATATGACAATCTGTAGCATTGGTCATACACTTGGCTCTGCGCGAACAATCATGCAAACATGTATGCCGAATGTTCTGCTCTTGGATATTGATTTACCCGATGGGAAAAGTATCGACTGCATAGACGAACTTCTTGCGCTTTCGCCACAAACCGGTATTGTGCTGGTGAGTATGTATGCTTCTACCGATTACATTCAAAAAGCAGTGCAATCCAAAATACGTGGCTATTTGACGAAGAATGCAAGACGAGACGAACTATTGCAATCGATACGCTCGGTAGCATATCAACACTTGGCGACATTTTCTGCTCCTGTCATGACGGAAATGGCAAAATTGATGACACAAACCCCCTCTGCACAACCATCTTCTGCTCAAAGCATAAACCAAAATCCTTCTCGTATCGAAGCATCAGCATTGGAGCAATTGACACCACGAGAACGCGAAATACTCCACGAAGTTCAACAAGGAAGATCCGATGAAGCTATCGGAACACGCCTCCACATTAGCCCTCGAACAGTCGAAACACACCGCCGTAATATCATGGAAAAATTGGGCATATCATCGCGCATCGCTCTTGTGCAGAGCGGTCAGACTGAAAAGTAAAAAAGTAAGCCCCACATAATCCTTCAAAACATCACCTACGGAATGCTCTACGGAATCCCGTAGAACCTCGTACGGAAAAAAGTACGGAAGAAATACGGGAAAAATACGATTGACTTAGGGTAGCAATATGCCGTTGTTTTGCAGTGTTCTTTTTACTGCTTGTTTCATTGTTCAGAGTTATCATGTCATTACTTCGAGGGTTACGCATTCTCATCATATCCGATGATAGTGCCGTAGCAAAAGCATTGGTGCAGTTCGTCTTTCGGGGTTTGGGAGTGGAGGTCATCGGTATGCCACACTTCAGTGATAATCTCTACGACTGGCTTACGCGCTTTACTCCCGACATCGCCCTCGTGTATGTACAGACGCTCACCTTAGAGCAAGTTGAATTTATGGAGCAATTGCTCCTCAAACTTCGGGCAGGTCATTTCGACAATCCTGTACTTGTTCTTACCCAAACGCAGGTTCCTGTTTTGCATACATCGCTTCTGCGTGCCGGATGTCAAGCAGTGCTTGCTCCCATGCCAACACGCGAAGAGTTGCTTTCGGCAATCGATAATGTGCGCCCTCGATCATAAAACACAATCATTCCTGTTTTTTTCATTTCTTCTATAATCTGTATGAGTATTGCACTTCAAATCCGAAACGACCTACCTAATTTTCGTGGACTGTATGTTAATGATGCTGTGCCTCTAGCCACAGTCTCGAGCTTGGGTGTTACCATGGCATGGGTCTTAGGTCAACCAAATATTGCCGCTATCCACAACAAATCCATTAGGAAAATTCTTATTGCGGGTAATAACAAAACAGAGCATCCCTGCTATATCCCACCTCATGGTCAAGGGACACATCCTGTACGACTTGAAAAAGGTATGTATTTCATCGCAGATATAGATCGTATCGAAAATTGTGTTCAATACTTGCACAGCACCGTAGGGCAGGCAGATCCGGCATTCCGAGCGCATCACTCTCATATTGCTTACCCTTTGCTCCACCCAACCCCAATGCAATTCTCCTCTCGCAGATATGCAATACC
>DHLT01000074.1:2239-3472 GCA_002405405.1 Ignavibacteria bacterium UBA4661
GACCCAGCAATTTTCTTCAAATGCATTTGCATTTAGTCAAAATCCTGTCGGTCGTATTTAACCCTTCTACACTACTAAAGCTTTAACTCATGCTTCAACACTATGTTTTCAACAAAACATTTATGATACTCAACACTAAAAAATGGCATTATTCGTTCCAATACTCAAAAAGTGATGAACATTTTTTTCGTATGCCATGTCGAGAAAGTGTGTACCTCTTTTTCCGCGTAAAACTAATCGTTATAATTCTTTCCTGCTGTTTTGCAGAGCTGTCAAGTCATGCCTATGGTGTACCCTATAGTAGCAAAAGCAGATCCGAATACCACAGCAGTATTAGTTTGCAGGAAAAGCAACATAGTCAATCTATATCTAATGACACGAATGCGTACTATGTATCTCCAGCTAGTGAAAAACTTCTTTCTGAGACTAATTTTGAAGCCAATTACAAGAGTAATTTCGAGAACAGAGTTAATCAAGTCTGCAAATTTGTTGGACTCAATAATGTTGATCCTTATTTGCTCACTCCAATCCAAATAGAGCAGATTATCATGTATGTAGATTCGTTGAAAAGAGCATACATGAAAGCAATAGAAAATATAGAGGTGTATGCAGATACAAATCTGAAGAAGTATAACAGCTACATTAAAAATCCTGATATTCCCGATCACAAAAAGGATTTGGCAACTGCAAAGAAAAATAGGACTATAGTTATAGACAATGCTCGTAAGCAACGTGAAGAATTAACATCCGCATTTAAGAGACTTTTTCAATGGCAAGAAATTGTATGGGATTTGTTCCCTTTGGAAATGTCCACAATTCTTTCTAAAACAGATCGTCTTCACTATCAAGTGTATAATGGAAAGCCACTCTGTCGACCATACGCTTTTTTTGCTCATCAGCCAAATCGTCAAGATCGAACTGTAGAACTTGAAGGTTATTGGGCACATGGGGAGTTAGAGAGGTCCAGGTACGACAACAGAAATTTCAGCTTTCAACTTCCTACAAATGGACGTGCTTTTATGTACTACGATAGTCAGAATAAAAAATGGGTAAGAGAGGAAGAGGAATGGGATGCCGTTTCTTCGGCTGATGGTAATGGCGTAAAGTTTTCCCAATATTATAGGGAAGACAGTACAACTCCATCTTATCAAAGAGGGTTAAATGAGATCTCAGGTATAAAACGCTGGCATCAACGTTCAGAAATGTCAATAGAAGAACGAGCCAAAATAAACG
>DHLT01000074.1:3610-7813 GCA_002405405.1 Ignavibacteria bacterium UBA4661
AGAACGAGCCAAAATAAACATTGAGCGAACCGCGAAGTTAAAGAAAGTACAAGAAGAGCAAGCATTGGTTGCACGTGATTTTATAATATTCGAAGAGTATAATGCGACTTATAGAAGACGTATGAAAGGTGTGCGCTACGCTTCGACAGCTTCTGTCTTTTTGCCTGCGCAGTATGATGTTGTAGTATTACCTAAGCCAAATGTTCAAGGTATCATTCTTTTAGGGAGAATTGATAACATGGGTCCTCTTGGTGATGTAGGGCGTCTTGATGATGATAGACTCATACTTGAATATAGCTCAAATAAAGAGCCAAATCTAATGACGGTTGGGTTTGCAAATCGATCAGGAGAAGTTAAACCTCCTGAGCGAGGTAGAACCCATGTTGACCCAAGATTTGCAGAGTATGGTGTAGTTATTACACATAGAGACGGAGATAGAGTAATCGTTGATTTCAATGGTAGGGCATATATCCGATTCCCTTATAAAAGTACTTTTAGTACTCAAAGGGGGGACGGGTTTGTTCAAACTGAAGAGCTGTTGGTCTTCATTAGCAAAATTTATCTTATGGATAATACGCAGTTGTTTATTGATATAGAAACATCTAGACAGTCGTTTACTGATAGAGATGAAAGAAAGACCCACCCACAAAAGGAACACTTTCTGTGCGACCTTTATAATCGGATGTATTATACAAAGGATTTCGTAGATGAAATTACCCCAATAGAGGGGAAGAGCTTTTGGTTTAGAAAATATAACAAACACGAAATATACGCAGTAACAGGAGCTAAAGTGTTTGAAAAAAAAGATGCTAATCTTACCTTAAGGACAGACGGAAAGTTTCTCATTAAAGAAAATAGTGTGGTTGGCTTGTTGAATTCCGAGGGCAAAGAGATTATACCACCTCAATATGATGAGATCGAAAATTTTAATGAAGGATTTGCTGTTGCAGAGGGAAATGGAGGGAAGAGGTTAGTAAATAATCTAGGTACAGAAGTTATTCCCCCAAAGAATTATAATGTGATGTATGAATACTCGAATGGTCGAGTGGTTGTTGCAGAAAAAGATCGAAGTGGTTTTCATTTTGGAGTCTTAGATAGTCGAGGAAAAGAGATTGTTCCGATAACAAAGAATAAATATGCTTTCATTCATCCTTTTAGAGAGGGATTAGCGCCATTTGTTCTTTATGGCACAGCCGAAATAGAGAATCGATCTGCAATAGGTCTCAATTTGACCACTGCAAAAGTACCAGTCAAATTCATGGATACGAATGGGCGTACGGTGATTGATCTTGGTAAGGAGAAAATAAAAATGGATATAATGCAAAAGAAAACAAGCAGATTACCTAAAGGGATTTTAAAAGATTTAGTTGTTCCTTTGGAAGAGGTTAAAGTTCCAATACAAAGTTTCGGAGAGGTTATGAACCCAGCGTACATAAAATCTCTCGCGTCGCAAAATCTGTATTATTTTTTTCCAAATGGAATGATGTGGATACAACTTCAGCTAAAAACTCCTGACGGGAATCTTCCATATAATTTATGGTGCCTTGTGGATAAGCAGTTACGGGCGCATTCAATCATACCAGTAAATAATGAGAATATTAAGATTGTCTCGAATGGGGGCAAGACTGGAGCAATGGTGGGATTTGAAATCGGTTATGAAAAAGACGGCAAGAGGTATTATTATTCTATACTCAATAATTTAGGTGATCCGGCTGACTCATTAACACTTCTTTCAATAGGTTTTTCGCCGGAACGGGTAAAAGAGGTGCGAGATGCTACGGCAGAATGGTTGGATAATAAACATAAAGAATTTGAAGATGTATTGAAAAGAAGCAAGTATATTATTAGTCAAGATAACGCTACAAAAACAATATCTCCACAAGAGAAAAAATTGAAAGTCGCTAAAATGTGGAGCAAGTTACGACCAGGTTGCCAAATTGGTCTGCCGGGGCTTGATGGTGGCGTGTTTTCTATAACTTATACATACACAGTTGTTAAAGTACAAGGGGATGTAGTCTATGTCGAGATCAAAAAGTCAGAAGATAAACAAGAAAAAAATTATGATGTAAAAACTGGTTTGCTCAGATTCCGCAAAGAGCAAGTAACTGATATTACTTGTGAATGAGTCCGAAATAGAAGAGCAAGATTGTCGTGAATCTGATGGTCAGATATTCTCATGTGCAGTAACTTTTTTTGGTGTATTGGTATTCGTATGGACATGCAACGCATGTCCATACGTCGTAATAGCCCTCCTTGCAACATAGTCATGGCACGCCAAAGACCAAAGCGTGGTGTATGAACATCTTAAAAAGAGATGGCCGTGTTTTTCGTTTTTTCAATGTGTATTCCAATAGGTATTTCAAGATGCTTAGACCAGCTCAACAGAACCAAAGAACCCATCATATAAATTTTTTTTGGATGATTGCCGTCATCATCATACTTGCCATGCTTGTCGGAAGCGCGTATGCCCAGCAACCGACACAGTTACCCAAAGATACTTCCTCCGCACCCGGCATTAATCTTGGGGCAAAAGCAACAGTCGCAGTCGATGCAAAAGCCGATGTGCAGGCAGGTATCAGTATGTCGCCCTTGGACAACCTACGCTCAAAGATATTTCTTGGGGTAGGAGTTGGGTATAATCTGCCTATGAGTACCGGTCTTCGAGATAATAACTCTGCTTCTGTAGGTGGGCATGTCGTTTTTGGTTCTAATAATTTTTGCAATGTCTGGCCTATGCTTCGGTTAGGTGTTACTCCATGGTCGCGTACATCGGAGAATTTTCCAACATATTATCGATGGATGGTCGATGTATCACCCGAAGTGCGATGGTTCCCATGGGGATGCAGTTCGTCCTTGCCACTCTATGTTGCAGGGCAAGTATCCGTAGGTACAGTCAGTGGCTCAGACAATGCAGGGCATATTGGGCTTGGTGCCGGTGCGAATGCGGGTATTCTGCTCTTTCATCCGAACAATTGTGCCTCGTGGTTTGTCGATGTTAATGTGCGCTATCATGCACCAAATCTTCTTCTTAAGTCGAGCAGTCGACCTGTTCTTTCTGTCATAGGCGTTTCTCTAACATTCAATATCGCTTTGTAAGTGTCTTCCGACACTCATAATTGCTCAATAGTTTTCTTGTTTTCTTCACGCATTCGTCCCATGAAAAAAAATGTTTTGTATCGTATGATGCCGATGGTCATCATGTATGGGCTTGGTCTTTTGCTTCTTGTATCATGCAGTTCGTCGAAACCTCTTGTCCAAGTACCGAAAGACACTGTGGTTTCGCAATCTGGTGGTTTTATTGATGCCTTGCGTATTCGTGCATCGGATCGCCAAAAGTTTGAAGCAGACATGCCAAATCGATTAAGCGATGGTCGTACTCTGTATGGATTTGCCTACTATTGGCGTATTGACACCATTGCAACCGATGCGAATGAAATGCGCCGTATTGATACGGTCATTGCTTTTCGTGATCGCGTCTCGACTTCACGAGGCGATACGATGTTTATTCCGCTTCGCTACCTTGAATCAGTCGAAGAAATGTTTGGTATTCGTAATACGCGAGACTCGCTTTTTATCGAAAGTATGCACGAGGTAGGGCAAATACCACTTGTGCGTGCTATTCCCCGCAAAGGTACTATCAAGCTCATTGCCCGTATCCCACTTACCGTAGCTAAACCTTGTTATTGTGAAGAATTTACCATGTCGGCATGGCTCAAACCCTATCTTGATTTGGGAGTTGATATTGATTTTGCCGCCTATTTGAACTGTAAAGGGCGTACATACGATTGGTACTTTGCCGAAGTACGTGGTACCTACTCTTCCTTTGCCGACCGCATATCGCCTACGCAAACCATAGGTCGTGATGCCTTCGGGGCAGAAGTTGCTGTGGGGTTTCGTTTCGGAGCCAAACAAGAGTGGGGCATTGGCATGGCATTCACATCGCCTATGATCATCAATTCTGTCTTGTATGAAAATGCTACACAGAATGGCTTTATCGAGATCAGCAGACCAGTGGCACTCCTGCATGTGCGATACCAATTTGGCGGTGGTAAATCCGGTAAAATTAAACGACTTGAAGCCGAACGCCGCAATGGCATATCGAGTGAACCCACTGCCGGTGTAGATCCTGCTACCGATGATAGCGAACTCTTTGGTATGCAACTCTTTGGTACTTGTGTGCGACCATTTGTTTTTGGTCAGGTT
>DHLT01000125.1:0-1666 GCA_002405405.1 Ignavibacteria bacterium UBA4661
ACCATGCCCATACTCAATCAAAACATACAACAAACCTCTCTCTGCCAACAAGGCGCGGCACACACACAACGACACTGTGCCGCGCTTTGTTCATGTGTGAAATTACTCTTTGATTCCCAAAGTTTTCAAGAAAAAGGCAACTTCAAATGCACGATCTTTCAGAGCATCATATCGACCGGATGCACCACCATGCCCTACCCCCATCTCTGTTTTGAGCAACAAGATATTATCATCGGTCTTCGTCGCACGGAGTTTTGCCGCCCATTTTGCAGGTTCCCAGTATGGTACCTGCGTATCATTGATACCTGTTGTTAAGAGAAGATGCGGATAGGCTTTTTTTGTAACATTATCGTATGGAGTGTACGATTTCATATATGTGTAATCAGCTTTCACGTTCGGATTGCCCCACTCAACATATTCTGATGTTGTTAGTGGCAACGAAGCATCAAGCATAGTATTGATGACATCAACAAAAGGTACTGCAGCATGAACTGCTTTGAAGAGATCAGGACGCATATTCACAACAGCACCCATCAACAAGCCGCCTGCCGAACCACCCTCAATAACAAGTTTTGTATTATTGGTATACTTTTGAGCAATGAGGTGCTCTGCTGCAGAAATAAAGTCGGTAAAAGTATTTTTCTTCTTTTTCAATTTGCCATTATCATACCACGGGCGACCATTTTCGCCACCTCCACGAATATGAGCAATAGCAAAAACAAATCCTCGATCAAGCAAAGAAGCACGCGACTGGCTGAAGGTTGGATCCGTAGAAATACCATAGGATCCATAACCATAGAGTAAGGTTGGATTGTTACCATCAAGTTTCAGTCCTTTTTTGTACACCAATGAAATAGGAATTTTTGTTCCATCTTTCGCTGTTGCATATATCCAATCGCTCTGGTAATTCGAGGCATTATAGTTCGGAACATCGTACTGCTTTTTCAGGATACGTTCCTTCGTGATGACATTGTAGTCATACACTGCTTGCGGTGACACAAGCGAGGTATAAGAAAAACGGACAACATCGGTATTGAATGTACTATTGCCTGTTGGGAATACGGTACATGCTTTTTCAGGAAAATCAATTGTGCTCATCTTCTTGGTCGTCAGATCATAGATCATCACCTTTGCTAAACTATTTTGACGACATGTCAACATGAGGAATTTCTCGAAAGGCTGAATACCATTCAATCGGATATTTTCATCGTATTTCACCACATCTTTCCAATTGCTTTGCGCTGTTTTATCTTCAGGAGTTACCATCAGTTTGAAATTGACAGCTTTATCTGCATTGGTAACGATATAGAAGGATGTTCCATGATGTTCAATGGAATACTCCAAACCATTTTTACGCTTTGCAAAGAGCGTAAATGTACCGGTTGGATTATTTGCATGTAGGTAATACACTTCACTGGTATTCTTGCTCTCTGTACCGATAAAGAGATATTGTTCATCAGCAGATTTGATGATACCGCAATCAAAGAGAACATCTTTTTCTTCAAAAACCAAGACATCGGTTTTTGATGGTGTACCAACAACATGTCGCCAAATTTTATTGGAACGCAATGTTGAATCATAGGTAGTATAGAACACATGCTTGTTATCATTTGCCCACACGATACCACCGGCAACAATCGGCATGTCGTCGTTGATGATTTGCCCT
>DHLT01000125.1:1784-2908 GCA_002405405.1 Ignavibacteria bacterium UBA4661
ATGTCGTTAAGTTTTTAAAGTATGGTGTGAATCTGCGTGATCCATCTGTATCAGTGGAATATGCAAGCATAGTAGCATCAGGACTAACCGACAATCCACCAAGACGAATAAATTTTTTGCCTTCTCCAAGAACATTCACATCAATGAGGACTTCTTCTTTTGCGTTCGGATTGTCAGCGTCTAGATATGCTTTTCTTAAATACATCGGATATTGCTTACCTGCTTCCACACGAGAATAGTATACGAAGTTTTTGGTACGAGCAGGTACTGACATATCATTTTCTTTTACACGCCCTTTCATTTCATTAAAAAGCTTTTCTTGTAATGCTTTAGTATCTGCCATGATGGTCTGGGCATAACTGTTTTCCTCATTCAGATACTTCATTACTTCAGGTTTTTCTTTGTACCGCAGATAGAAATAATCATCAACGCGAACATCGCCGTGATTCTTGAATGTTTCGGGTTGTTTTGGTGCAATCGGTGGTGCACCATTTGCTCTTTGACTCATAGATTGTGCAAAAAGTGATGTTGCAGAGAGCAAAGCAATTCCTGCAACCATGGTAAAAAATCGTTGTTTCATAATACCTAATAAAAAAATGAAAAGGGTTTGTTCTTTTAAGATTGCTTAACCTGCCTGAGCTTCCAACCACCGTTCAGCATCGATAGCCGCCATACAACCCGATCCTGCGGCAGTGATCGCCTGACGATACACACTATCTTGCGCATCACCGCAAGCAAATACACCGGGAATATTCGTGTACGATGATTTACCTTGCGTCTGGATATACCCCACATCGTCCATATCAATTAATCCTTGAAAGATGCGTGTATTCGGTTGATGACCAATGGCTACAAAGACACCGGCAATGTCTTGCTCACTCGTTTCATTCGTCAGAAGATTCCGAAGGCGCACAGTAGTCATTTTCCGCAATCCGCTGTCAAGTGTTGTGCCGGTAAATTCATCAATCACGGTATTGAGAAGAAATTTGATCTTGGGATTGTTACGTGCTCGATCAACCATAATTTTTGACGCACGAAAATCTTCGCGGCGATGTACAATCGTTACAGATGAACAAAAACGTGTTAAGTAATTGGCTTCCTCCATCGCGGTAGGGGGGGGGGGG